>NZ_LNCE01000100.1:0-4683 GCF_001445815.1 Janthinobacterium sp. Ant5-2-1
GCGGGCCGGACAGCTTTACCTACACGGCCAGCAACGGCATCGGCACCTCGACGCCGGCCACCGTGACGATCACGGTCAGCGGACCGACCATCACGCTTGCTCCAAGCACCGTGCCGGCGGCAACTGTGGGGACGGCTTACAGCCAGAGCGTAACCGCCGCGAACGGCGGCGCGCCATACACTTATGCCATCAGCGCCGGTGCCCTGCCGGCCGGGCTCAGTCTGAATACCGCCACCGGCGCGCTGACGGGCGCGCCAACGGCCGGCGGCGTCTTCAACTTTACCGTGCGGGCCACGGACAGTTCAACGGGCAGCGGCCCGTATTCCGGTGCGCGCGCCTATTCGCTGACGGTATCGGCGCCATCGGTCACTGTGGCGCCGTCGACCTTGCCGGCGATGACGGCAGGTCTCGCCTACAGCCAGAGCATTACGGCCGCCGGCGGCACGGCGCCGCATAGCTATGTCATCACTGCCGGCAGCCTGCCGACGGGCTTGAGCCTGGCGGCGGACGGCACCTTGTCCGGCACGCCTGCAGCCACCGGGGCCTACAGTTTTACCGTCACCGCGACCGACAGCAGCGGCGGCGCCGGCCCCTATTCGGGAGCGCGCGCGTATTCCGGCACGGTGGCTGCTGGTGCACCCGTTGCCGGCGCAGTCAGCGCCACGGTAGCGTACGGTAGCAGCGCCAATCCGATCACCCTGAACCTGAGCGGGGGTGTCGCCACCTCGGTAGCCGTGGCGTCCGCGGCTGCGCATGGCACGGCGACGGCCAGCGGCACCAGCATCAGCTACACGCCGACGGCAGGTTACGGCGGGCCGGACAGCTTTACCTATACGGCCACCAATGGCAGCGGCACGTCGGCACCCGCCGCCGTGACCATCACGGTCGGCGGCCCCACCATCACTATTGCGCCAAGCACCGTGCCGGCAGCAACCGTAGGGACGGCCTATAGCCAGAACGTGACGGCCGCGAACGGCACGGGGCCGTACACTTACGCGATCAGCGCCGGTGCCCTGCCGGCCGGGGTGAGTCTGAATACCGCCACCGGCGCGCTGTCGGGTACGCCGACGGCGGGCGGCGTCTTCAACTTTACCGTGCGGGCCACGGACAGTTCAACGGGCAGCGGCCCGTATTCCGGCGCGCGCGCCTACTCGCTGACGGTGGCGGCGCCGACGATCACGGTGGCACCAACGGTGATGCCGGCGATGACAGCCGGCGTCGCCTACAGCCAGGGCATTGCCGCCAGCGGCGGCACGGCCTCGTATAGCTATGCCATCACCGGTGGCAGCGTGCCGACGGGCCTGAGCCTGGCGGCGGACGGCACCTTGTCCGGCACTCCGACGGCAGCGGGGCCATATAACTTCACCGTCACCGCGACCGACAGCAGCAGCGGCAGCGGACCCTACACGGGGTCGCGCGCCTATTCTGTCACGGTGGTGGTGGCGCCCCCAGTGGCCGGCGCCGTCAGTGCGACGGTGGCGTATGGCAGCAGCGCCAATCCGATCACCCTGAACCTGAGCGGCGGCGCGCCGACATCGGTGTTGGTGGTGGCGGCCGCCAGCCATGGCACGGCGACTGCCAGCGGCACGAGCATCAGCTACACGCCGGCGGCAGGTTATTCCGGGCAGGACAGTTTCACCTACAAGGCCAGCAATGGCGGCGGCACTTCGGCTGAGGCCACCGTGACGATCACGGTAACGCCCAGCGCGCCCATCGCTGGTAATGTCAGTGCCACGGTGGCCTATGGCAGCAGCGCCAATCCGATCACCCTGAACCTGAGCGGCGGCGCGCCGACATCGGTGTTGGTGGTGGCGGCCGCCAGCCATGGCACGGCGACTGCCAGCGGCACCAGCATCAGTTACACGCCGGCGGCAGGCTATTCCGGGCAGGACAGTTTCACCTACAAGGCCAGCAATGGCGGCGGCACTTCGGCGGAGGCCACCGTGACGATCACGGTAACGCCCAGCGCGCCCATCGCTGGCGATGTCAGTGCTACGGTGGCCTATGGCAGCAGCGCCACCGCGATTTCACTGGGCCTGAGCGGCGGCGCGCCGACATCGGTGTTGGTGGTGGCCGCCGCCAGCCATGGCACGGCGACTGCCAGCGGCACCAGCATCAGCTACACGCCGGCGGCAGGCTATTCCGGGCAGGACAGTTTCACCTACAAGGCCAGCAATGGCGGCGGCACTTCGGCTGAGGCCACCGTGACGATCACGGTAACGCCCAGCGCACCCATCGCTGGCAATGTCAGTGCCACGGTGGCCTATGGCAGCAGCGCCACCGCGATTCCACTGGGCCTGAGCGGCGGCGCGCCGACATCGGTGTTGGTGGTGGCCGCCGCCAGTCATGGCACGGCGACTGCCAGCGGCACGAGCATCAGCTACACGCCGGCGGCAGGTTATTCCGGGCAGGACAGTTTCACCTACAAGGCCAGCAATGGCGGCGGCACTTCGGCGGAGGCCACTGTGACGATCACGGTAACGCCCAGCGCGCCCGTTGCCGCTGCCGTCAGCGCGACGGTGGCGTATGGCAGCAGCGCCAATCCGATCACCCTGAACCTGAGCGGCGGCGCGGCGACGTCGGTGGCGGTAGCCTCCGCCGCCGGCCACGGCACGGCGACGGCCAGCGGCACCAGTATCACTTACACGCCGGCGGCAGGTTATTCCGGGCCGGACTTCTTCTCTTACACGGCCAGCAATGGTGGCGGCACGTCGGCGGCTGCCGTCGTGACGATCACGGTGACGCCCAGCGTGCCCATTGCCGGCGCCGTCAGCGCGACGGTGGCGTACGGCAGCAGCGCCAATCCGATCACCCTGAATCTGAGCGGCGGCGCGGCGACGTCGGTGGCGGTGGCCTCCGCCGCCGGCCACGGCACGGCGACGGTCAGCGGCACCAGCATCACCTACACGCCGACGGCAGGCTATGCCGGGCCAGACAGTTTTATCTATACGGCCAGCAATGCCGGCGGCACGTCTGCGTCAGCCACAGTGACGGTCACAGTAGGCAATCCTAGCGTCAGCCTGACCCCGGCCACCTTGCCCAATCCGACGGCGGAGGCAGCCTACACTGCGACCTTGGCGGCGACGGGCGGCACGGCGCCGTATACCTATAGTGTGACCAGTGGCACCTTGCCCGTCGGCCTGAGCCTGAATGCGGCCACCGGCGTGCTGTCCGGCACGACCAATGTGGCCGGCAGCTTCCCTGTCAGCATCAAGGTCGCGGACAGCAGCACCGGCGCGGGGGCACCGTTCAGTGCCAGCAACAGCTATACCTTGACAGTCGTTGCCCCCGTAATCTCGGTGACGCCAGGTTCGCTGGCGGTGCCGAAAGTGGCCACGGCATACAGCCAGCAACTGTCGGCCAGCGGCGGCGTCGCTCCCTATGCCTACACGGTGTCGGCAGGCAGCCTGCCTGCGGGCCTGACGCTGAGTAGCAGTGGTTTGCTCAGCGGTACGCCAACGGCGGGCGGCAGTTTTACGTTGACCGCGCAAGCGGCCGATGCGCACCAGTTCACCGGCACGCAAAGCTACACCTTGGTGGTGTCGTCGGCCAATATCAGCCTGACGCCAGCCACCTTGCCCAATGCGACAGCGGAAGCAGCCTACACGGCCACCCTGACTGCAGCGGGCGGCACGGCGCCGTACACCTTCAGCGTCAGCAGCGGTACCTTGCCCGCTGGCCTGAGCCTGAATGCGGCCACGGGTGTACTGTCCGGCACGACAAATGTGGCGGGCAGTTTCCCGTTCAGTATCAAGGTCACGGACAGCAGCACGGGCACGGGTGCGCCGTTCAGCGCCACCAACAGCTATACCCTGAGCGTCGGCGCGCCAACCATCACCGTGACGCCAGCCACCTTGCCGGCAGCGACAGCGGCCACGGCGTACAGCCGGCAACTGACGGCCAGCGGCGGCGTCGCTCCGTATGCCTATACGGTGTCGAGCGGCAGCCTGCCTGCCGGCCTGACTCTGAGCGGCAGTGGTTTGCTCAGCGGTACGCCAACGGCGGCCGGCAGTTTTACGTTGACCGTGCAGGCGGAAGATGCGCACCAGTTCACCGGCACGCAAAGCTATACGCTGACTGTCGCTTCGGCCACGGTCAGCCTGACGCCAGTGACCTTGCCGAACCCGACGGCGGAAGCGGCCTACAGCACAACCCTGACGGCGGCGGGCGGCACGGCGCCACATACCTTCAGCATCAGCAGCGGCACCTTGCCTGCCGGCTTGACCTTGAATGCGGCGACTGGCGTGCTCTCCGGCACCACCAATGTGGCGGGCAGCTTCCCTGTCAGCATCAAGGTCACGGACAGCAGCACGGGCACGGGTGCGCCGTTCAGCGCCACCAACAGCTACACCTTGGCCGTGGCGGCACCCACCTTGAGCCTGACGCCGGCCAGCCTGGCGGCGATCCGTGCCGGCGACGCGTATAGCCAGGCATTCACGGCCGCTGGCGGCATCGCGCCGTATGCGTATGCCGTGAGCGGCGGCGCCTTGCCGACGGGCCTGGTGCTCGATGCGGCCACCGGTGTGTTGAGCGGCACGCCGACGGTGGCGGGCAGCTACAACTTTACCTTGCAGGCCAAGGACGCGCACCAGTTCACGGTGCAGCAAACCCTGACCCTGCTGGTGAACCAGGCGCCGCCGCCGGTGGCCAATGAAACGGCGACGACGTCGGCCAACCAGGAAG
>NZ_LNCE01000101.1:0-1882 GCF_001445815.1 Janthinobacterium sp. Ant5-2-1
TTGCCGTCGAACTTCACCAGGGAACCGTCTTGGCGGCGAACACCTTTAGCGGTGCGCACAACCACGGCGTTATAAATTTCACCTTTTTTGACACGGCCACGTGGCGCAGCAACCTTAACGGTTACCTTGATCACATCGCCAATGCCAGCATAACGGCGCTTGGAGCCGCCCAATACCTTGATGCACATTACTTCTTTGGCACCGGTATTGTCAGCCACTTCGAGCCGGCTTTCAGTTTGAATCATAGTATTCTCTTTCCCAACTTAAGCCGAAGAATCCACACAATGTAGACCCACGGTCAGTCTTGGTCCCGCCAGAGCCGCCCTGCTGGGCTTCACTGTTTGGGTGCATGACCTTCATACATCAACTGACCGCGAATGCTACTGTCTGTGGCCAGACACTTTGCGGCGTTACATGAACGAAGCCCGCAAGTATTACATACAATTTGCGGGCCTGCAAGTACTAATTAAAACCCACCGCCGAAACGGTGGTTTTTATTTAAACGGTTGGTGCGGCTTGAACCACACGTGTCACCGTCCATGCCTTCGTTTTGGAGATCGGGCGACCTTCCTGGATCTCGACCGTATCACCGGCCTTGACTTGGTTGGTCTCGTCATGCGCGTGATACTTGTTCGAGCGCATGATGATCTTGCCATACAAAGGATGTTTTACGTGGCGCTCGATCAGAACGGTAACGGTCTTGTCCATCTTGTCCGAAACCACTTTACCGATCAGCGTGCGCTTGAGCGACTGTTTCACTGGTTCGTTCATTTGGCTTCCTTCAGATTCATTACCGTCTTCACACGCGCGATATCGCGGCGTACCTTCTTGAGCTGCGAAGTGTTGCTCAGCTGCTGCGTAGCGATTTGCATGCGCAGGCCGAACTGTGCCTTCAACAGGTCATTCAGCTCTTTTTGCAGAGCTGGCTGGTCCTTGCCGCGGAGTTCAGATGCTTTCATATACAACTCCAATTATTGGCCGACTTGGCGGATGACAAACGTCGTCGCCAGTGGCAGTTTAGCGGCGGCAAGACGGAATGCTTCCCGTGCCAGCGCTTCATCAACGCCATCCATTTCGTACAGTACTTTGCCTGGCTGAATTTCAGCGACGTAGTACTCAGGATTACCTTTACCGTTACCCATACGGACTTCAGCCGGTTTGTTCGAAATCGGTTTGTCCGGGAAGATACGGATCCAGATACGGCCACCGCGCTTGATGTGACGCGTCATTGCACGACGCGCCGCTTCAATTTGACGCGCAGTGATACGACCGCGCGCAACTGCCTTCAGACCGAATTCGCCAAACGACACGGCGGTGCCGCGGCTGTGCGAAATACCGGTATTACGGCCTTTCTGCTCTTTACGATACTTTCTGCGTGCTGGTTGCAGCATGATTATTCTCCTGCTTTCTCAGCTGGTGCTGCTGCGGCGGCCGGTTTAGCGGCGGTACGCACACGTGCACCTGGTGCTGTGGATGGTTTCGCACCGGCACCGGCTGGACGTGGACGGCCAGCTGGCTTGCCATCGTCACGGCGTGGGCCGCGGCTTTTCTTCTCGTCAGCTGGGGTATCGATGACTGGTGCATCGCCGTTAGGCGCGCGGTCACCTTTGTATACCCACACCTTGACACCGATGATGCCGTAGGTGGTCGACGCTTCGCTGGTACCGTAGTCGATATCGGCGCGCAGGGTATGCAGAGGCACGCGGCCTTCGCGGTACCACTCTTTACGCGCGATTTCGATACCGTTCAGACGGCCGGACGACATGATCTTGATACCGAGAGCACCCAGGCGCATTGCATTTTGCATTGCACGCTTCATGGCGCGGCGGAACATGATCCGTTTTTCCAGCTGCTGAGCGATCGAATCGGCGATCAGTTGCGA
>NZ_LNCE01000102.1:0-519 GCF_001445815.1 Janthinobacterium sp. Ant5-2-1
GTAACTAAGGAGCCACGATGGGTCAGAAAATTCATCCAACCGGTTTCCGTCTGGCGGTCACCCGTAACTGGGCTTCGCGCTGGTATGCAGGCAACGGTAATTTCGCTGCCATGCTGAACGAAGACTTGAAAGCACGTGCTTACCTGAAAAAGAAACTGAAGAACGCTTCCGTTGGCCGCATCGTTATCGAGCGCCCAGCCAAGAACGCGCGCTTCACGATCTACAGCTCGCGTCCAGGCGTGGTCATTGGTAAAAAAGGCGAAGACATCGAAGTACTGAAGTCGGCGCTGACCAAGATCATGGGCGTACCTGTTCACGTGAACATCGAAGAAATTCGCAAGCCAGAAATCGATTCGCAACTGATCGCCGATTCGATCGCTCAGCAGCTGGAAAAACGGATCATGTTCCGCCGCGCCATGAAGCGTGCAATGCAAAATGCAATGCGCCTGGGTGCTCTCGGTATCAAGATCATGTCGTCCGGCCGTCTGAACGGTATCGAAATCGCGCGTAAAGAGTGGT
>NZ_LNCE01000103.1:0-5904 GCF_001445815.1 Janthinobacterium sp. Ant5-2-1
ATGGAACATTTTTCCAACACAAGAACAGGGAAAAATGGTCCATTTAGGGAATTCTAATTTATTAAAATTAATAAATATTTCCCATTTGAAATTCTTACCAGTGAAATCTTGTTGATGTATTCACCTTCGTGCGCTAGGGCAAATTTTTATGTAGTAATATTTAAAAAAATATTCAAAGCATTCTGGGTGAGAATTTTCTAATGATAAAAAAAACAAGCACTTCATACGTCATCGAGTTTACGCAACGAACGACGCGGGTCTTAAGGTCGCTCAATGCTGAGTCCGGACGAATGAAGATTGATATCAAAGACACAGCGATGCCGTTCGACACCCGTATAGTCGATGCCTGGGTCAGCATCGAAGACGGCATCCTGTGGCTGGAGCACGAAACGGGAGAGGACTATACGGTGAAAATCAGGCTTGCCACGGTGCTACGCTGGTCACGTGAACCTAAATGGTAGCCAGGCTGCCGGCGTTACAAGGAATCGAGGTTTGCCAGTATCTTGCGCGCCTGTTCCTTGAAATCGGTGATCGCCGCGTCGTCCATCTTCTCCAGCTGGCGGTACGCCATGCCTATGCGGGGATTGCGTTCCAAGGTGTCCGCGTTGCGATGGAAAAAATCCCAGTACAGGGCATTGAAGGGACAGGCGAGCTCGCCGATGCGCGCCTTTTTATCGTAATGGCAGCCTTTGCAATAGTCGCTCATGCGGTCGATATACGCCGCACTGGAGACATACGGCTTGGTGGCCAGCTGCCCCCCATCGGCGAACTGGCTCATGCCGACTGTGTTGGGCAGCTCCGCCCACTCGAAGGCGTCGATATAAATGCCAAGGTACCAGCCATGCACCTTGGCCGGATCGATGCCGGCCAGCAGCGCGAAATTGCCGATCACCATCAGGCGCTGGATGTGATGCGCATGGGCCTGTTCCAGCGACTGGGTAATCGCCTGCGACAGGCAATGCATCTTAGTCTTGCCATCCCAGAACCATGACGGCAGCGGGCGCGCATGGCCAAAGAAATTCTTTTCGGCATACCCTGGCATCTGGGCCCAGTAGACGCCGCGCACATATTCGCGCCATCCCAGGATCTGGCGTATAAAGCCCTCCACCGCAGCCAAGGGGGCATGGCCGGCGTGATAAGCCGCTTGCGCCCTGGCGACGACTTCGCGGGGATTGAGCATTTTCACGTTCAGCGCGAACGACAGCAGGGAATGAAACAAGCGCCACGCCTTGACGCTCATCGCATCCTGAAAGTCGCCAAAATGCGGCAAGGCCCGCTCGATGAAGGCGTCGAGCTGCTGCAGCGCCTCCTCCCGGTTCAGCGCCCACGCCAGCCGGTCCGCACGCGGCGCGCCGAAGCTCTTCACGCCCGCATCGATAATGCTTTGCCATAGCGAAGAATGGTCATGCACGCTGCGTGGATCCTGTGGCTCGGCGGGCGTGCCGCGCCAGGGCTTGCGGTTGTCGTGATCGAAGTTCCACTGCCCGCCGACGGGTTTTTTCGCGTCTTCCATCAGCACTTGGTGCGTGCTGCGCATCTGGCGGTAGAAAAACTCCATCAGCCATTGCTTGCGCCCGGCGAAAATATCGGCTGCCTCGTGGCGGGCCGTGTAGAAATGGTCGCTGTCGACCATCAGCCATGGAATGCGCGAGCGGCGCCCGGCCTGGTACAACTGCTGGTCGAGGCGCCACTCGTCGGGCGCCTGATATTCGAAGCCGGCGGCGTCATAGCGAAGAATCAGCGTCTCGATATTCTCCGGTATCGAGCGCGTGCTTGCCACGTCATCGATGGCGATGTAATGCACGGTGTGGCCGCGCTGGCGCAGCTGGCGCGCCAGCTCGCGCATGGCGGCGAAGATCGCCAGGATTTTCTGCGCATGGTGCAGCACATAGTCGGTTTCCTGCCGCACCTCCATCAAGACATAGATGGTGGCGTCATCGACTTCGGTGAACCAGCGGTGCTGCGCATTGAGCTGGTCACCGAGTATCAGGCGCAGCGTAGGCTTCGGCGAGGTCATGATTAATATGTGCGATGGTTAAATTCGCCGTGGCGGCGGCGCTTATCCCTGCGGCGCCGGCACCGGCTGCGGTACGGGAGCGGGCGCAGGCGCCGCCTCCGGCACCGCCTTGCCATGCGACTCCTGTCCGCCATCGCCCTCGGCCGGCATGGCCAGCGGCGCTGGCGGCGCGCCCTCTTGCAGCAAATCTCCCGGCTCTTCCACCGGTTCGTCCTGCGGTTCCTCGACCGGTTCCACGTGACGCAGCGGTGGCGGCGGTTTGCCGCCGGGGAAGATGGCGTCACGCGACAGCTTGCCCGTGTCGAGCGCCGTCTTGAAAAAGTCGCCCACCACCAGCACGGCGTTGTGGCCGCCCTGGCCCCAATAATTGCTGCGCATGGTGACGCGCGCGTCATTGAAGCCTATCCAGGCGCCGCCCACCAGTTCCGGATGCATGAGGATGAACCAGCCGTCCGCATTGTTTTGCGTCGTGCCGCTCTTGCCGGCCACGTCGGAACGGATGCCGAAGCGGCTGCGGATGGCCGTACCCGTGCCGCGGTCGATCACGCCGCGCATCATGTCCGTCAGCGTGGCGGCCGATTCGGCCTGCATGGCGCGCTTGGGCTTGTCTTCGCCGAAACGGGCGATGACCTTGCCTTCGCGGTCGGTAATATGCGTGACGACAAACGGCAGGCGCGCTTCGCCCTGTGCCGCGATGCTGGCGTAGGCGTTGACCATTTCCAGCAAGGTGACGGGACTGGTGCCCAGCGCCAGCGACGGCACTTTTTCCAGCTTGCTGTCGCGGATACCGAGCGCGCGCGCCAGCTTGATGATCGGCGGCAAGCCGACGTCCTGCATCACTTGTGCCGTGATCGTGTTTTTCGAGTAGACGAGACCGTCGCGCATGGTCATGTCGCGTCCCGTCGTGCCGCTCATGTCCGTCGGGCGCCATTTCGTGCCGTCGGCCGCCTTGATATCCATCACGGCATCGCGGTAGACGTGTTCGGGACTGAGCCCCTTTTCCAGCGCCGCGCCATACACGATGGGTTTGAAGGTGGAGCCGGGCTGGCGCGCCGCCTGCGATACGTGGTCGAACTGTTCGCGCGCAAAGTCGCGGCTGCCTACCCAGGCGCGCACGGCGCCCGTGGCCGGGTCCATGGCAGCAAAGCCCGCTTCCAGGCGCGTCTTCGATTTGCGCAGGGCCGCCATGAAGGCGCGGTCGCCCTTGAGTTTTTCCAGCGCTTCATCCGGCGTGCCGCCGGCCGCCGTCAGCTTGCGGTAGTCGGCCGATTCGCGCGCGAAGCTGTCGAGCAAGCCAGGATGCGATTTCCAGAAATAATCAAACGCCACGCTGCCGCCCTGCATGCCCGCGTACATGCCCGTCGAGGTGGACGATGGCACGCCGGCGCGGCTCCATTCCACATCGGCGATCGCCTGCAAGGCATTCGCCTGGCGCTCGACGGCGCGCTCGGCCGCCTGCTGCAAGTCGTAATCGAGCGTGGTGTGCACCACAAGGGCGTCCAGCTCCAGGTTGTAGTCGTTTTCATCAGCCCACTCGATCAGCCACTTGCGCACATAGGCCGTGAAGTGGCTGTCCGACTGCGCCCGCTCGCTCTGGCGCTCGAAATGCAGGCGCAGCGGGCGTTTGATCAACTGTTTGTAGCGCGCCTCGTCGATGACGTCATGCTTGCGCATCTGCCCCAGCACCACGTTGCGGCGCTGCAGGGAACGCTCGGGATTGCCGACGGGATTGTAATAATTCGTCCCCTTGAGCATGCCAACCAGGGTGGCGCTTTCCAGGATATCAAGGCGCGACGCGGGCTTGTCGAAATACGTGCGGGCCGCCATCTCGATGCCGTAGGTGTTGTACAGGAAAGGCACCGTATTCAAATACGCTTCCAGGATTTCCGTCTTGCTGTAGGTGGCCTCGATTTTGAGGGCCGTGATCAGCTCCTTCAGCTTGCGGTTCAGGTTGCGCGAACGGCCGATTTCCTCAGGGAACATATTGCGCGCCAGCTGCTGCGTGATGGTGGAACCGCCCTGCGGGTTGCCGCTCGCCGTATGCAGGATGGCGCCTGCCGTGCGCGTGAAATCGACGCCGTGGTGGTCGTAGAAGCGGTGGTCCTCCGTCGAGATCAGCGCGCTGATCACGTTCGGCGAAATCTGTTTTAACGTGACCCGTTCCTGCAAGCCCTGGTCAAAGCGGGCCAATTCCTTGCCGTCGGCGCTGACCATGGTGCTCGGCGCGGCCGCGCGCGCCTGGCGCAAGTCGTGGATGCTCGGCGTCAGAGGGATCAGCAGCAGCATGTAGAAGGTCAGCAGCGCCAGCACGGCCAGGAATGACCATAAGCCCAGCACCAGCGCGCGCCGCACGGGCGGCAAGGTCATCAGGTGCGCGTGGCCGCGCCGGTAGAGCGCC
The DNA here is from genome assembly GCF_001445815.1 of Janthinobacterium sp. Ant5-2-1. NCBI lineage: Bacteria > Pseudomonadati > Pseudomonadota > Betaproteobacteria > Burkholderiales > Oxalobacteraceae > Janthinobacterium > Janthinobacterium sp. Ant5-2-1. The sequence continues at coordinate 4,416 of NZ_LNCE01000103.1, forward strand.
ACTGCCCTCACCCACGCCACGCCCGCCACGCGCAAGGCCTGCGCGCGCGTCCATGTCCATGCCTGTCTTGCTTTTTCCTGAAACTGCTCCATGCCTGATGCCATGCTTGTAACCTTGTCTGATGCCGGAAAATCCGTTTCAGCAAGTATATAGGGCGGGTAACAAAGCGGGCCGGAATTTACGCCAGGCAAGCATCGAGGCGGGCCACGGTGACGCCGACATACGCGCCCACGCAGCGCGCGTCATGCGTCGTAAACGGATTTTCCAGTTGCAGCAGGCCGCAATCGCAGATGACGGGATCGACCTGCGTCACGATGCCCAGCGCCAGGTAGCGCCAGCCGTCAAGCCGCCGCAGTCCCTTTTCCCGACCGGGGTTGGCGCGGAAGATGGCGTCCCAGTCGTCCATCTCGCCGGGCATGGGCCACAGTTCGAGCTGGACTTGCGTGCCGGCGGCCATCCGCCCGCCGCCGAACTCGTCCATCACGTGCAGGCGCTGGCCGCCCACCTCGATGACGGCTTCCAGGTAGTCGCCATCGGAGGCGATGAACGTGGCGGCAACGATGCTGGCCGTCACTTCTGCGCCTGCTCCAGCAGGGCCGGCAATTCTTTCAGCATCGCTTCGCGCGTGCGCAGGCCTGCCGACTGCTGGCCCTTCTGCTCGTCCTGCACCAGGCGCGCGAACACGATGCTGCGCTCGCCCTTGCTGGCCCAGCCCACGAACCAGCCGTAGCCATGCGCTTCGTCGAAGCTGCCGTCGGCCTTGCGCGGGAAAGCCGCGCCCGTCTTGCCGTGCACTTGCCAGCCGTCCACGTCGGCCAGGCGCGTCAGGCGCCGCGTCTGTTCCATGGCCTGCTTGGAGACGGGCAATTGATCGTTGACCAGCTTGCGCAGGAAGCCCAACTGCTCGAGCGGCGAAATTTTCAGCGAGGAGCTGATCCACGAGCGCTCCAGGCTGTTGTCCTTGCCCTTGTCGCCCGACACGTCCGCATTGCCATAGCGCAAAGCCTTCGCGTATTTCTGGAAACGCTCGGCGCCCAGCGCCTGCGTGATCTGCTGCGAATACCAGACGACGGAATACTGCATCCAGCGCGACGGGTCCGTATCCTGGCGCCAGGCTTCGCCGCCCCAGTCCACATAGCCCTGGCGGTATGGCAGGCTGGGCTTGTGCTCGTCCTTGAGGAAACCGGCGTCATAGCCCATCAGGCTGAGCGCGATCTTGAATGTGGATGCGGGCGTGACGCGGTCGAGACAATTGCCCTCCTGCAGCAAGACCGTGCCTGTCTTGGCGTCGGCCATGGCCGTGCAGATGGTGGCGGAATGGGCTTGCGAGGCGGCCAGAACGGCGCCTGTCAGACCGAGGACAAACTGGAAGAATGCGCGATATTTCATGGGCCTCCGGGGTTGGGGGAGTAGGGGTTGGGGGAGTAGGCGAAATTGTACCGGGCGGCGCGGCGCGATGCCAGCGCGGATGCATCGCCCTGCCCCTCGC
>NZ_LNCE01000104.1:0-8852 GCF_001445815.1 Janthinobacterium sp. Ant5-2-1
ACCGTTTTCCACGCCGCGCACGACCGTCATGCGCGCGCCCATCCAGGCGTCGAGCTGGAAATCCCAGGCCGGCACCAGCATCGTTTGCGCCCCGGCCGCGCCATACGCGTGCCCCAGGGGCGCGAAATGCATGTCCTTGCAGATGGCCAGGCCCATGGCCTGGCCCGCCACCGGCTGCACGGCATACGCGCCGCCAGCAAGAAACTCGCGTTCGGGCGGCGCCAGATGATGTTTTTGATAGCTGACAGGCGCGGCGCCATCGGGCGCGAACAGCCAGGCCAGGTTGCGCCGGCCGGCAGCATCCTGCACGCCGATCCCAACGGTGATCCACGCGCCCGCGCCGCGCGCCAGCGCCTGGAAACGCTGCCGCACGGCGTCCGCCTGCGCGGGCGCCAGCACGGCTATCTTTTCCGGCAACAGCACCAGCTGGGCGCCCTGCCCGGCCAGTTCTTCGACGTGGCGCGCGTACTGCTCCCAGACGGCTTGCGCGCGCGCCGGCGGCGTGGCCGGGCCGATAAAGTCATCGATGGCCACCAGGCCCGCCAGCGGCCCGGCTGGTGTGGGCGCACCGTGCACGCGCCAGGCGCCGCCGGCGAACGCGGCCAGCAGTACCAGCGCAGTGGCGCACGCCGCTGGCGCATACGCGCGGCCGCCCGCCAGCAGCAAGGCCAGCGCGGACGGCGCCAGACACAGCAAAAACAGCAGGCCAGGCACGCCCGCCAGGGCCGCCACCTGCAACACGGTAATATTATCCGCCTGCGAATACGCGAGGCTGCCCCAGTTGCCGTCCGGCAGCAAGGCCGCCATCATCGTATCGATGGCAACCCACAGCACGGGATACGCCAGCATCGTCCAGCTTGCCCGGTAGCGCAGCACGAGACGCCGCGTGGCCAGCACTACCAGCAGCCACAGCAGTGCCTTGACGGCGATCACGGCCAGCACGGCCGGCAAGGGCATGAGCAGGCGGAAATAGGCGACGTTGGATGACAGCCCCAGCGCCGCGGCCAGCAACGTCATCCAGGCCGCATCGCGGCGCGACGAGCGCAGGGCCAGCCACAGCACGGGCAGCGGCGCGCACCAGGCCAGCCAGCCCAGCGGCTGCGGCCCCAGCACCCAGTACAGGGGCAGGCCCGCCGCCAGCGCGGCGGCAATTTGCAACAGGCGCTGGCGCAGCGCAGTGCCGCCGGCAAACAGGGCCGGCGCAGACAAGGTATTGGAGATCATCATGCTTTCAAGGGAAGCCAGATTTCCACGCCGCCGTTGCCGCTGGCGGGATCGAAATTCTGGTTGTAGCGTTCAAAATCGGGCGCGTCGGCCACTTCCAGGCCCGACTGGGGCAGCCACTCGTTCCACACCGCATGCCAGGTGGTGCGGATGGTGGAAATATGCCCGCGGTGATGGAACACGGCATAGCGCTGCGGGGCGATGCGCAGCCGCGTCCAGCCATCGGGGGCCTGGGAAAAGTCGCTCACCGGCATGGCGCACAGGTAATCGAAATTGCCTGCGTCGTCATTGTTGCAGCACACGCCATACACCAGCTGGCCGGGCGCCACATGGGGCAGGAAGCGCTGCCACAGGGCGGGGATGCCGGCAGCCGTCTCTGCGCGATAGCGTTCGGCGAGACCGGCCACCAGCAAGGCGGGGCCCTGCTCGAAACGGGGCGCTTCCAGGGGCACACCCGGCGCCACATCCATTTTAATGGCGTCGACCAGCGCGAGGTTGGCGACGTGGCGCTGGGCCCGTACCTTTTCCGGCGTGACATGGAACTGGTCGCGGAAGGCCCGCGTAAATGCTTCATGGGAACTGTAGCCGGCCTCCACGGCAACGGCGAGGATGTCTTGCGCGCCCTGGGCCAGCACACGGGCAGCCTCGCTGAGCCGGCGCGCCCGCACATAGCGCATCACGGAGTGGCCCGTGGCCAGGCCAAACGCGCGCGTCAGGTGGCACGGCGAAGCGCCGCCCACATGGGCGATGTCACCGAGCGAGAGATTCTCCGCATAATGCGATTCGATATACCAGAGTGCCTTGGCCAGAGTGTGCATGGACGCTTCCCGTTGAACGAGCAGCGACTGTAGCATTTTCAGGCAGGCGTGACTTGACCGGAATTGCGCAATTACGGGCGAGCTGACCACCTGACAAAACCGTAGCGAGCGGCAGTGATTTATGGTTGAGAAGCGCAAGCGTACTGTAGTACGGTGAGCATCGCCGACCGCAAAGCGCGACGCGCAGCAGGTTTTGACAGGTGTTCCTATTTTCGCGTGCGCTTTTCATGTACGAGCTGGCCGCTGCTGATGCGCGCCAGCTCGGCCATTTCCTGGGCCAGGAAGGCGAGCAGGTCGTCGATGCTGACGACGCCGGAAAGCGCGCCCAGGCTGTTGACCACGGGCAAGCGGCGGATGCCGTTGACACGCATACGTTCAATGATGTCGTAGACGTCTTCGTCTTCGCTGGCCGTGAGCAATTGCGCGCTCATGATGTCGCCCACCAGCAGGCTGGCGGGGTCGAGGCCTAGGGCGATGACGGAAATGACGATGTCGCGGTCGGTGAGGATGCCGATGGGGACGCGCTCGCCATTCGGCTGTTCGGCCACGATCAGGTCGCCCACGTGATGCTGACGCATCAGCAGCGCCGCGTCTTGCACGCTGGTGTCACGCCGGCAATGGATGGTGTGCAGGGTACAGATGTCGCCGATGCGCATGTCGCCACTCCGTTTGAGGCAGAGTGTCCACGCTACGCCAGCCCGCCGTGGCGGGTTTGAGGCACATCAATGAAACAGGTCTTACTTTTCTTCGGGCGGCGGCAGGAAGCAGGCTTCGACGATTTGCAGGTCGTTATCCTTGGCAAATTCGCGCACGAAGTGAAACGCCATCGGCTCGATCTCGCGCAGCTTGGTGTTGACCACCACCGACTTGACGCCATTGACGACGGTCGGGCGCACGTAGGGCGAATACTGGAGGTGCGCATTGCGCCCGCCACCTTCGGGATTGAAACAGGACATCACTCCACAAAGGCGCTCGGCCCAATCGCTGGGTCGGAATTGCTTGCCATTGCTGGTGAGACCAAGGATGAAGAACTCGTCTGAGAGTTCCCCTGTTTTTTGAGATAACTCGGCCATGTGGCTTGTCGGGACTGGATTGCGTGAATGGCCCCGGCGGGTAGGCCGGGCTGGTAATTCAACTACGTTTGCTGCGGTAAGCCAGTATTATATCTTATAGAAGACTTGGGTTCTACCTCGATCTGCCCTGACGATGCAAACAGGGGCCGGCACGCATCACGCGCCAGCCCCTATTTTAACCTTGTTCCACGCGCAAGGCGCATGGATGGCGCGTGTGCGCCCGCGTCAGCCGAGGAAAACGGCGCCCGACATCAGCAACAGCAGCAGCATCCACAGCAGCAAGGCGCGCCACACGAGGCCCACCGTGCTCTGCAAGGCGCGCGCGCCCGGCTCTTCGCCGGGCAGGATATCGCTTTCGCTGTCGCTGTCATCGACGGCCATGTCCGGCGTGACGAACACGCGAGCCGCCGTTTCCGCGGGCGTGCCCAGGCGTACGCCCATGGCGCCGCCGCCGGCCGTCAGGATGATGCCGATGGCCTCGTCCTGCCAGCGCTGGGCGAAATTGCGCCACGCATAGATGGCGTCCTCGAAATTGCCGACCACGGCAAACGCCACGGCCGTCAGGCGCACGGGAATCCAGTCGATCCAGTAAAAGGCGCGCGCGGCGAACTGGCCGAACGCCTCATTGCGCATGTGCTCGGGTTCGTTCCAGGCGCGCGCCAGGTATTCGGCCACGCGGTACATCACGGCGCAGGCAGGGCCCAGCGGCATGAGGAACCAGAAAAACACGCCAAAGACATTGCGGTGCGTGGTAACCAGGGCTTTTTCCACGGCGATGCGGGCGATTTCGCTCGCTTCCATGCCCACCGTGTCGAGCTTGGTCCAGTCGGCCAGCAAAGTGCGCGCGGTCGCTTCGTCGCCGGCGCTCAGGGCCAGCTGGATGGAGGTAAAGTAATGGCTGTAGTGACGGAAGCCCAGGGTCAGGTAGACGATGAGGACGTTCCAGGCAAAGGCCAGCAGGGTTAGCTGATAATGCTGCAAGAGCCAGTAGATGCCTGCCGTCGGCACCATCAGCACGCCGATCATGAGGAACCAGCCCATGCGGCCGTGGTTGGCGTGGCCGGCATTGAACCAGGTCTCCATGCGCATTGCCAGGCTCTTGATTTCGGCGTAGATCGGATTGTCCGCGCGCAAAGGTTTGAGCTGCTCGATCAGCAATGCGCAAAGTATGGAGAGAAATGTCATCAAACGTCCTTTTTGTCTTTTTCAGCAATACCGCAATGCCCGCTACGATAGCGCAGTGCAGTGCTGGAATCAAACTTATTACGTGCGGGACGCCATTTTACGCGCGCAAGAGGTGAAACAGATTGCGCAGCATGCCGGCCGTGGCGCCCCAGATGTAGAAGCGCTCGTACGGCATGGCGTAGAACGAGCGCCGTCCGCCCGGCAACTCCACCGACAGGCGCTGATGGTTGAGGCCATCCATGAGGAAAGCCAGCGGCACTTCGAAGATTTCCGCCACTTCGGACGGGTCGGCGCGCAGCTCGAACGGCGGCGTCACCAGGCCCACCACGGGCGTGACCTGGTAGCCGGTGCCCGTCAGGTAATCGGGCAAACAACCGAGCACTTCGATGTGTTCGCGCGCCAGGCCCACTTCCTCTTCCGTTTCACGCAAGGCCGTGGCGATGGCCGACGCATCGAAGGCTTCGCTGCGCCCGCCGGGAAAGCTGACCTGCCCCGCATGGCTGCTCAGGTGGTCCGTGCGCATGGTCAGCAAGATGGTCAAGCCTTGCGGCCGTTGCACGAGAGGAATGAGCACGGCGGCGCGCACGGGCACGGCGCGGGCGGAAAGAAAATCCTGGGTAATCTCGGGCTGCCAGTCGGGCTGTTCGGCCAGGCGCTGGCGCAGCCAGTCCGGCGTCAGGCGCACGGCGTCCAGCGCCGCCTCGCCGGCGATCGAATCGATGGCAAGTTGTTTGGGATCAAATGCGATGGTGGCCATGGCAGCTTGCCTCAATAGCAATTCAGAATAAAAAAAGGGGCACCAATACGGCACCCCTTTTCCCAACGCAGACGCTGATATTACGCGCTTGCTTTCGCCACAACGCGGCGATTTGGCAATTTTTCTTTGATACGCGCCGATTTACCCGAACGCTCACGCAGATAGTACAGCTTGGCGCGGCGAACATCACCACGGCGTTTCACTTCGATCGAAGCGATCAGCGGCGAGTACAGTTGGAACGTACGCTCGACGCCTTCGCCGGACGAGATCTTGCGAACGATGAAGTTCGAGTTCAGGCCACGGTTACGACGGGAGATAACGACGCCTTCGTAAGCCTGGGCGCGCTTGCGCGTACCTTCGACTACGTTGACGCTGACGATAACGGTATCGCCTGGTGCGAATTCAGGAATGGTTTTACCCAGACGAGCAATTTCTTCCTGCTCTAATTGTTGAATCAAGTCCATTTTTAACACTCCGAAAACCATCATGCCGGCGCACTGTGGATAGCAAGTATCCGCCCGGTAGAGGATGGGTAACACAATATGGGCAACATGCCCGGCACTACTGGCCACCCTGCCGGCCGTCCGGAGACGGCTTACAGGCTGGCCAAGAATTTTTCGTCGGTCTTGCTGAGCAAGCCGGCGGCGCGCGCACTGACCAAGAGGTCAGGCCGCTTTGTCGCGGTCGCTTCCAGCATGCGCTGGCGGCGCCACTTGACGATCTCGGCATGATTACCACCCATCAAGACGGGCGGCACGGCCATGCCTTCATACGTTTCCGGCCGCGTATAGTGCGGCGAATCGAGCAAGCCATTGACGAAGCTGTCCTCGATGGCCGATGCCTCGGTGTTCAAGACACCCGGCAACAAACGGATCACCGCATCCATCAGCGCCATGGCAGGCAATTCACCGCCAGACAGGACGAAGTCGCCGACGCTGATTTCCTCGTCGACGCAACGGTCCAGCAAACGCTGGTCCACGGCTTCATAGCGGCCGCACAGGATCACCAAACCAGGTTCGGCTTTCAGCTGCGTGACGCGCTCGTGCGTCAACGGACGGCCTTGCGGCGACATGAACACCACGCGGGGCGCCGCCAGTCCCAATGCGGTCTGGCGTTGCTTCGCGGCATTGATTGTCGCTTCGAGGGGACGGGCCATCATCACCATGCCGGGGCCGCCGCCATACGGGCGGTCATCCACGGTACGGTGATTGTCGGTGGTGAAATCACGGGGATTCCACAGCGACAAGCCACATTTCCCCTGCTCGAAGGCGCGCCGGGTCACACCCGACTGCGTCAGCGCGGCAAACATTTCCGGGAACAGGGTCACGACATCAAATTGCATCGTTCACCATCCTGCAAAGTTTGCCCGGCGCATTGTTAAGCGCAGGCGGTTTAATAATCGAGGCCCCAGTCGACCGTGATCTTGTTGGCAGCCTTGTCAACGTTAATGACAAACTGGCCAACAAACGGGATCAGGCGCTCAGGCGCCTTTTCAACGGTCTCATCGGCAGTGGCGACGGGCGTAACGCGCAAGATCGACTGCGGACCATTGCTCATCATGTCGTGCACTGTGCCGAGGCACTCGCCTTGCAAATTCTCGACTGTCAGTCCGATCAGATCGGACCAATAAAATTCATCGGCCGTCAGCGTCGGGAAATGGCTACGCGGAATTTGCACAGAGACGCCTTTCAGCGCTTCTGCGGCATCCCGCCCGACCACACCCACCAGCTGGGCCACGACGTCGCCGCCGTGTAACTTCGCTTGCCTGACTTGAACATCATGCAAGGTCGGTTTATCAAACCACCAGGTTTTGACGCTTAATAATGCATCCGCATCGTCGGAGAAAGGAGTGATCCTGACTCCGCCAGCAATGCCATAAGCACCGGAGACATAGCCTACCTGTACCAGGTCATCGGGGACTTTCACCCCGGATGCAGTCTTGACCGTCAAACCAGTGATCTAATTAAGCTGCTGCTTTGTTGTTGCTAGCTACCAGGCGAGCAACGGTTGGCGACAATTGTGCGCCAACGCCTTGCCAGTAGGCCAGACGGTCTGCGGTGATACGCAGTGGAACTTCGCCACCTTGCGCCATCGGGTTGTAAAAACCGATACGCTCAATGAAGCGACCATCGCGGCGATTGCGCGAATCAGTAGCGACGATGTTGAAGAACGGGCGCTTCTTGGCGCCTCCACGAGCTAAACGAATAACGACCATAATATTTCCAAAAAGTGTGCTGAGGCGGAAAAAGCCGCAAATTATAGCGCGCTTTACCGCCAGGCAGCAAGCGTTATGATGACGGGCGTGTAATTTGGGCTAATCAAACATTATGACCAGTCATGGCCGAAGACGCAATAGGCGCGTGCGTCTATCGTGCCGCCCATGCCACGTCCAGGCGGCGCCGGCATCGCCTGAACACGGCACGAAAGTGCTATCGTTGCGGCAGCGAATGACCGATACTGACAATCTTTACCGATGAGCAACTCTGGAGTCCCATGACCACCGCTACCATTTTGCAACAGTCGCACAAGAACAAGGCCTTCACGGCCCTGCTGGCTTTCCTGCTGGGTATGCTGGGCGCCCACCGCTTCTACCTGCACGGCGCCAAGGACCGCTGGGGCTGGCTGCACCTGGCCGCCCTGCCCGCCTCCCTGCTGCTGCGCCAGCTGTTTCCCGATGCCGACTGGTTTTACCAGATCTTGCCGCTGACCCTGTCCGCCCTGGGCGGCTTCCTGGAAGCGCTGGTGCTGGGCCTGATGCCGGACGACAAGTGGGATGCCCGCTACAACGCCGCGTCAAGCCGTCTGTCGGACACGGGCTGGCCCCTGGCCGTGGTGCTGGTCGCTACCTTGATGCTAGGCGCGGGCGTGCTGATCGCCACCATGGCGCGCCTGTTCGACTTGCTGTACACAGGCGGCGCCTACGGTTAATTTCCATGCGGAAAATGGCTTCGGATAGGGTGCGCCGCACGCACATGTAAGTGTTGGTAAGCAATCATGATTTTCCTCTATACTGCATTCACAATGCCGACATTACTGGCTCATTTAACACCCCCTAGGAGAAGATCATGATTCGTCGCCCACTCATCCTCGCAGTCGCCATCACGGCCCTGTTCAGCACTTCCGCATTCGCGCAAAACCTGTCGCCGAAGGCGCAATACGCCTACGACACGAAGCAGGCCAGCACCCGCTATGCGGATGACAAGAAACTGTGCGCAGAAGAAACCAGCTCGAAAGCCCGCATGCAATGCCTGCGCGACGCCAAGGGCGAATACGACCAGGCCATCATCAACGCCAAGGCCGCGCAAAAGGCCGGCAGCTCGTATGCTGGCCAGAACAGCAAGCCAGCACAGCACCAGATCTGCGCCGATTGCGGCAAGGTGCTGGCAGTCAACGTCACTGAAAAAGCGGGCGAAGGCGGCGCGCTGGGCATGATCGGCGGCGGCGTGGCCGGCGCCCTGCTGGGCCGCCAGGTCGGTGGCGGACGCGGCAAGGACCTGGCCACCCTGGCCGGCGCCGCTGGCGGCGCTTACGCTGGCAAACAAGTCGAAGGCCACATGAAGAACGCCAAGACGTGGACCGTCACCGTGCAATACGAAACGGGCGCCAAGGCGGACTTCGCATTTGACCAGGATCCGGGACTGGCTGCTGGCGATCTGGTACGTAATTCCGGCAACGGCATCGCCCGCCGTTAAGATCGCAGAGTAAATCTGGGGTCAGTCCCTGCGGGATCGGAATGCGCGCCATTGGCGCACATTCCCCCGGCGGGTCTGACCCCGGCACTTACGTTTGGGGTTA
>NZ_LNCE01000105.1:0-4140 GCF_001445815.1 Janthinobacterium sp. Ant5-2-1
CTATCCGCGAGGTTGGCGGCGCCTTAGAAAAGAGGAGGCTGAAAAGAAAAAATCCGGCGGCCAATGCATGGCCGCCGGATTTTTTTGCTAACTAACTGTTATTTCTTGCCTGGCGATTAGAACGTGTAGCGGCCGCCCAGCGTGAAGTAACGGCCCACTGCGCCCGCTTGGTGCAGCGATGGGTTGTAGTTGATGCGGCCGTAGGTTTGCACGTCCAGCGGTGCCATCTTGTCGAACAGGTTGGTGATCGACGCGGTGAGTTCCCATTGTTTCGTGACGCTCCACTTGGCAAACAGATCCGTGGTGGTGAACGAAGCGATACGGCAGTTTTTGTACGGCACGTCGTTGGCATCGACGTCCAGGCAATCGCCGTTGACATCGTTCTTGTTGCTGATGCTGCTGACGTAGTTCATGTTGGCCGTGACGTTGACCGGACCTTGATCCCAGCCCAGGGTCAGGCGGACTTTGGTCTTCGGCGTACCGCCGTTACCGGACAGGTTGACGTCACCGTGGGTGCCGGCAAATTCCAGTACCGTGCCATCGGCGTTGGTACGGGTGAACTCTTTCATGTACGTGACCGTTACGCCCGAGTTGAAGCGGCCGTATTCGCCGGCGTTGTACTTGCCGCGCAGATCCAGGTCGATACCCGAGGTCTTGGTCTTGCCTGCATTCAGGTAAGGTGCTTTGACCATCAGGATAGGACCAGCCAAGCCTGGGAAGTTGCTCGTAGGTTCGCCACGAACGATTTCCGCATCTGGGTAGCCAGCTGGATTGGCGACCACTGCGCCAGGATCGGAGCCGTTGATTTCGCCATCGCGGACGATTTTCCACCAGTCGATCGACAGGCTGATGTTCTTGATCGGCTCAAGCACCATGCCCAGGCTGTAGCTCTTCGACGTTTCCGGCTTGATGTTCTTGTTGCCGATGGTGATCGCGCCAACTTGTTGCGACGAGCAATCGATAGGCAATTTCGTCACGGCGCAACGCACTGGATCGCTGGCGATACTGGTGAACGCTGCCACGGCGCTGTTGCCGTTTTCCGCGGCGCTAGGCGCGCGGAAACCTTCCGCATACGTACCGCGGAAAGCCACGGCCGATGCTGGCGTGAATTTGAAGCCGACTTTTGGCGTGGTCGAGCGGCCATAGTCCGAATAATCATCGCTGCGCAGCGCGAATTGCAGTTCCAGCTCTTTCATGACTGGCGCGGCGAGCTCGGCGTACAGAGCCTTGACGTTACGCGAACCTTGCGAAGCGGAATAACCCAGGCCAACGATATCGTTGATGTCGGTGTATGGCGTCGACTGGCTGTTCGTTTCTTCCTTGCGGTACTCGGCGCCCAGAGCGAGGCCCATCATGCCGCCTGGCAATTGGAACAGTTCGCGCGAAGCCTTGAAGTCCAGCGAGGTGCTCTTCGTCGTGCCCGAGTTGCTCAGCGTAGGCGATACCAGTGCCAGTACTTCAGGGCTGTTGATGACACCCTTGCCGATGCGGAAGGTGCCGTTGTTCAGCGCCGTGCGCAGGGCGCTGGAACGGTAGTAGCCCGTTTGCGTACGGTCGGTTTTGCTTTCTGCGTACATCAGGCCGGTATCGTAATCCCAGTTGGCGTACGTACCCTTGACGCCGGCCAGGACACGGGTGACGGTCGTTTCGAGGTTCGACACGCGTGGACGCGATTCATCGACCCAGCGCGGACGGGCAGCGACGCCCAGGATGTTGTCCGGGTGGTTTGCCGGCATCAGCAGCTGATCCGGGCCGGTGCTGGTGTTGTTGACGCGGGCGTTGATCAGGTCAAAGCCGGCGCCGGTCAGGCCGGACGGGGTGGTGTAGGTGTCGGCCTTCGACTTGAAGATGCCCACTTCCGTGTAGCCTTGCGCATTCGCGCCCAGCGCCAGGGTGCCGCGCATGAACAGGTTGACGTTTTCGGTCTTTGGCTGGATGGTCGCGAACTGGATCGGATCCCACAGGCAGCCGCCGCGCGAGTTGTCGTTCGAATTGCCGCCCGCCGGATCGAGGTTGATCGGGTCGCACGAACCAGGCAAGTTGGTCACGTTGCCGGCAGGAGCGCCAGCGGCGTTGACTGGACGCAGGGTGCCCAGGAAGGAGCTGCCGCCGCCGTTACCGGCAGTGGTAAAGCCAGCGCGTTGGTCGCGGCCACCCCATGGGCGGGCATCGGCCTGGCCGATCCACTTGTCGCGGCTGGTTTGCTTGATTTCGCCCGATTTTTTCGCATCGATGGTGGCGAAGACGTTGAATTTGTCGGTGTCCATGTCGCCGAAGCCGATGGCGCCGGAGATGCTGGTGACGGTGCCGTCGCCGTGGCCGCTCTGGCCTACGTTGGCGGAAATGGTCTTGCCGACATAGTTCTGGCGCAAGATGATGTTGACCACGCCGGCGATCGCGTCGGAACCATAAATGGCGGAAGCGCCGTCTTTCAGGATATCGATGCGGTCCACGGCGTCGAGGGGAATCGAGTTCAAGTCGACGAAGCTGCGCTGGCCGTCATCGCCGAAGCCGTATGGCGCCGTGCGGCGGCCATTGATCAGCACGAGGGTCGAGCTGACGCTCAAGCCGCGCAGCGAAACGCCCGAGGCGCTACCGGCGAAACCGTTGGTGAAGGAGCCGCTGATACTGCCGTTGTTGTCGGCGGAAATGCTGCGCACGACGTCGGCGATCGATGCCTTACCGGTTTGTTCGATATCCTTGCGGGTCAGCGTTTGAATGACCGAAATGGTTTCGGCTTCCGCGCGCTTGATGCTCGAACCGGTCACTTCGACCTTCTGAATGTTTTCGCCAGTAGTTTGTGCGTTGGCCATGTGCATGCCGAACGCAATGCTGCCGATAAACATCAAACGTATAGAACGCGATAATCCTGTTTCCACCATCATTGCAAAACTCCTCACTTATGAATATGCGGCTTGAGATTGCCTTGTATTGGCAACACCGGCCGTATATGTATCTATTATTTTATCGATCGTCTCATGGACGGTGTCTTTGAAACGTTTGAGTATTCAAAATTTCAAGACGTTAATGAAACCATCGCAGCTACTTGGCTGTCAATTTTTATAGTGGAAATGCATATGAAAAAACAACACCAGGCACAGTTTGGTATATCCATTTTGCTGCAGTGCAGCGTCGCGGATGGCCTGCAGACCGCATGCTTGCAGGCTTGCCGGGCAGGTGCAGATGTGTGGTATGGCGGCGAAAGCGTTGTTTTTTTGTACTAAGTCGGAGAACGATAGACGCAAGCGCCATCATGGTGCAATATTAGGTTTCTGCATCAAAGGAGTGCAACGCCGTACCATATTGGTGCTTGATCACCGATTGCTTAGGCGCTTTATTCATTTCCATATTTGAAAAGATAATAGCGGGTCCGCCATTCCATGAATGCGCGGATTATCTTTGTTTGTTTTATTGTATTGTTCGCGATGTTTTCACGATAAAAACAATGCAGTGATATTCCGCATTGCGACGCGACTGGTATTATCGGCGCGGAATTGCGGCGCACGATAATTCGCCGTGCAATAACAGAGTATTGTGGCGCTGCGCCGCCCCCATGGACAGGCCGATGGCGCCGGCGGCCAGGGCCGTTTCTTCAGCTTGGGTGGCATGCGCGTTCTATATGGCAAGGCGGACCTGGCGGCAGCAAAGCTGCTCCGTTCAACGAAAGGGCAGGATGACTTTTCAGTCATCCTGCTTTTTTTTTGCCCTTATTTCTCCATCGGCTATCTCAACAGCATGCCGGGCAATCTTCCTGTCCAGTGTCCGGCAAGATGGCTGGAAAGTGGCGTGCCTTGCTTCCTGCACCCGCATGCGGCGGGCAGCCGATTTAACAATTCAAGCTGCGTGCATTGATATTTGACGGGAAACTTGGCAAGTGCAGTATTTCATTCCGATAGTTTCCATGTTATCCGACAAAAATATTGTTTTATTTCAATGTATTTATATTTTTGCAATTTTACTTGAGCAGTGTGGATGTGCAAGACGCTGCGCGGAAGAAGCGTTTTTCAGTATGTTTTCATTGGAGAAATGGCCGTAGTCGACAGGCCTCGAAACGGCTGGAATGACCTTGTTGCGGCGGGCCTGTGTTGTCCGCTCGGAGCGCAACAAATAGCTGAAAAAATGGAAATATTGCCAAATTCC
>NZ_LNCE01000106.1:0-95740 GCF_001445815.1 Janthinobacterium sp. Ant5-2-1
CGAATACTTGGCCTTGCTGACGACCAGTTTCAGGGATTTTTCCGCCATGTCGATATCGTCGGCCGCTTGCGCCGCCTCGCCCAGGCGGCGCAAGCGGCGCACGGCGTGCGGCGACAGGGCCACCGCTTCGCTCAGGGCTGCCTGCGCCAGTTCCGGCTTGCCTTGCGCCAAGTGCGTGCGCGCCAGCCAGTCATAGGCGTCGAGAAAACGCTTGTTGTTTTCCAGCAGCCCTTCCAGCATGCCCTGCGCCGCTTCGTATTCGCCCAGCAGGAACTGCGTCTTGGCCTGCCCCAGGCGCGCCCAGCCGATGGACTTGCTCTCGTACAGGGCCGCGTAGATCGGCTCGGCGTCGGCCGCCTCGCCCAGCAGCAAATGCAGTTCCGCGCGCAGGCGCAGGAAATCCGTGGCGTAGCGGGGATACAGGCTGGCGCCCTCGGCGCAGGCAGCAATCGCCGCGCGCTCGTTGCCCACGTCGATCAGTTCATACACGGGCACGAAGGCGTTGCGCTTGTCCAGCGCGCGGCCGATGCGCTCGAGCATGTTGTCAGCGGTGAATGGCTTGAGGATGTAATCGGTGGGCAACAGCTCGACGGCGCTGACCACCTTGGCGAAGCTGCCTTCGCCCGTGACCATGAAGAACATGGTCGATGCGTGCATCAACTTGTGGTGGCGCAAGTCTTCCAGCATCTGCTGGCCATCCTGCCCGCCGTCGAGGTCGTATTCGCACAGGATCAGATCATACGATTTGCTGCCCAGCATGCGGATCGCCTGACCCGAGCTGGCCGCGTCGTCGATCTTCGCCAGGCCGCACAGGTTGAGCATATTGTGCAGGCTGGCGCGCATGCCCGGATGCGGTTCGATGATCAGTGCGCTGAGGCCCTTGAGTTCTTTCATGTCGTGATGTCCGAAAACTCCGCGGCGCGCCACACTGGTGCGTGGCGCCGGCCAGCATGAGGCTGCCGAGTATATGACGGCGCCGCGCGCAAGGGAATGGCGGCGTGCCGAAAAGCGCCAACGAAGTTGCAACTCAAGCGGTGGCGCGCTCCGGATGCCACAGTTGCGGTTCGTTGTCGATCAGGTCCAGCAGCGCCGTCACCACTTCCGGATCGAACTGGCTGCCGCTGCGCTGCTCGATGTATTCGCGCACCTGCGGATATGGCCACGGCTCCTTGTAGGGCCGCTCATGCAGCAAGGCATCGAAGACGTCGACCACGGCAACGATGCGCGCGGCCACGGGAATGTCACGCCCCTTCAGGCCATTCGGGTAGCCGGCGCCATCGAAGTGTTCGTGGTGGCCGCCGGCGATCTGCGCGCCATACGTCAGGTAGCTGACGCCGTCGACCATGTTGGCGGCCCGCTCGAGGATGGTACGCCCGACGCTGGCATGCAGCTGCATCTGCGTGCGCTCCTCGTCCGTATGCTTGCCTGGTTTTAATAGCACGGCGTCCGGCGTGGCCACCTTGCCCACGTCGTGCAGGATGCTGGCCAGGCCGATCATGTCGAGCAGCTGCGGGCTGAGCTCGTCGGCATACACGCCGCGCTGCTGCATGCGCTGGGCGATGGCGTCGGACAAGAGCTGCACCCGCCGCACGTGGCCGCCCGTATCGCTGTCGCGGAACTCGGCCAGGTCGGCCAGCGCGACGACGGTCGCTTCCTGCGCCTTGCGCAGCTGGCCGAACATGTACAGGTTGTCGAACGCGGCGGCGATGCGTTGGCAAAACACTTCCAGCAGATCGCGCTGGATCTGCGCCAGCGGCCACGGCGGCGTGACGGAGATGGCCAGTTCGCGGTTGCCTTCCGTGTGGATGAACAGTACGTTGGCGGGATGCTCGAACTGGCTGCGCTTTTCCGCGAACGCCTTGTCGATGGTGGGCGTGAGCGCGTGATCTGCCGGCATCGCTTCGGATTCGGCCAGCACGGCATATGTGCCCGTGGCGGCCACCACTTCGGGACGCCCGGCGCCGCCCTGCATCAGGCACAGCACGCCATCGGCGCCCACGTCGAGGATGGCGCTGACCTGGTTCAGCACGCCGGAAGCGAATTCGCGCAGGGAATGGATCTGGTACAGGTTCGTGGCGCCGGCGAGGATCTTGCCCAGGCCGATGCGGCTGCGCTCGAGCATCATCAGGCTCTCGTAGGCGCGCAGGGCCGAAATGACGGTGGTAAACAGCTTTTGCGTCGTCAGTTCCGTCTTGGCCTTGTAATCGTTGATGTCGTATTCGATGATGACGCGCTGCTCGGGCGCCTGGCCCGGCTGGCCCGTGCGCAGCACGACGCGGACGATGGAGTTGTTCAGGTCGGCGCGGATGCGCTTGGCGAGGATCAGGCCCGCGTCATCCGTTTCCATCACCACGTCGAGCAGCACCAGCGCGATATCGGGCGTGTCGCGCAGGATCTCGTACCCTTCGCGGCCGCTGTAGGCGGAAAACAGTTCCAGTTCACGGCCCTTGAAACTGACATTGCGCAGCGCCAGCCGCGTGACGGCATGCACATCGACGTCGTCATCGACGATCAGCACACGCCACAGGCGCTGGTCGGGCGCGGCCAGCCCGGAGGGACTGGCCACCGGCTCATCTTCGTCGAGCAGCCAGTTATCATCTGCATCGGCTTTGAGGTCGGTCATGAATACTCCTAAGGGATAAGTTCGATGTGAACGCTGCGTTGACGCATATCAAGCATAATCAGATTAGATGCTGCTTACAACAGGATTCTGCGTCCCACCCTCTCCCGTCGCAGGCGCCGGCGCCGGTATCGAAGCGCCGCTGCGCGTGGCGCCGCCGCAATTGTCCTGGCCGGGCCCGACGGCCTGGTAGCGCACTTCGTACTTGCCCGCGCTGAGCTGCTCCACCGTCAGCTTGTCATTGGCCAGGATGTACAGGTAGCGCACATTCGAGCGCCGCTCCTGGTCATACAGCTTGACGAAGACGGGCGCCGTGTTGCTGCTGTTGTCGATGGTCAAGCTCAGTTCGTCGCCCTTGTTACCGATCGGGAAGCCATCGACATAGCCGGACCGCGCCGGCCAAGGCTCGCCATTCGGCGCCACCAGCGCTGCCGATTCGGCCTGGCTGGCGCCATCGCAGACGGGCCGGCTGGCTTTCAGGCTCAGCTGCGCCACGGCCAGCACGCGGATCTCGGGCGCCTTCGCTTGCGCAGGCTCGGCCGCATACGGCTTGCCCACGGCCCAGCTATCGATGGCCACGGCCTCGTTTTTTGCCGGCGGCGTGGCGGCGCCGTCCGCCGTTGCCGTGTCCGGGTGCGCCCTGGCGCCATCGCGGGCCAGCCCGCTCCAGGCCGATGCCAGCGCGGCAGGCACGGGCTGCGAGGTATCGAGCATCAGCAAGGCGCCCAGCCAGCCCAGCAGCAGGCAAACAAGCAGACTCAACCACCAGCGCCAGTTGCGCCAGACAGGTTGCAAGCCGCGCCGCGGCTTGCCCTTCGGCGGCGGCACATCCTGCGCCCAGGCGTGCTCATGCGGCTGGGCATGGCCTTTCGCGCGGCCATCGCGGGTCTTGCCTTCTTCGTGGTGGGTGCTTTCCAGCCATTCGATTTCCCACTCCTCGGCGGCGATCCACTCGTCGTGTTCCTTGCGGCGTTGTGGATCGGACAAGGTGCCGTAGGCACTGTTGAGGATCGCCATGATGCGGGCGGCCTTTTCGTCGCCGGGATTCTTGTCGGGATGGTATTTCTGGCTGAGGGCTTTGTACGCGGCACGTATGACTTCCTGCGGCGCCAGGCGCGCCACTTTCAGGTTGTCATAGTGTGTATGTATCTTTCCCATCGTTCTATCTTGAAATCGGTGCGCGGCGACGGGTTCTTGCAGGATGGAACCGTGCTGTGTCGGTCATCATATACGATATGACAAGATAATAACCACCGGCGGACAGGAAATTGCAGGGCGATACTGCCGCGCCTTGATATTGCCGGCGCTTACAGGCGGTGACTGCGGTCACTCGACAACAGCGCTTCCGGCAACGCCACCTGGTGCCCCACCACCAGCACCTTGAACAATTCCCCCATCTCGGCCGGCGACACCAGCTTTTGTACGGCGCTGGCCTGCGGCAAGTACGTTTTGACCTGCTCGGGGTCGGTGCGCAGCAGCAAGTCGCCGATACCGGAGCCCAGCAGGAAGGACGCCTGGTTCATATAGGCAAGCACGTCAAGGCCCGCGTCCTGCGCCACCACCGCCATGGCCGTAAAATCCACGTGGGCCGTGATGTCCTGCAAGCCGGGCAGATAAAACGGTTCCGCGTGGGCGTGATGGCGGTAGTGGCACATCAAGGTGCCCGTGGCGCGCAAGTCCAGGTAATACTCGTGCGCAGGAAAACCGTAATCGAACAGCACGGCCGCGCCACCCTTGCCATTCGTCAGCATCTGCGCCAGCGAGCGCATGAAGCCGCAGGCCACGCCGTGGATCTCGCTGACATAACCGACAGGCAAGTCATCGGCATCGGGCACCTGGGCGGCGATCTGCGCGGCCACATCGGCGCCGGCCAGGCGCTCGACAAACACGAACTGGCCGTCGGCAATGCTGACATCGAGTTCGCACCAGCCGGCCGGCGTCTTGCTGATCAGGTTGACGGGCATGGCGTCGAGCACTTCATTGCCGAACACGGCGCCTTCGAAACTGTCGGGGAAACCGTCGAGCCACACCACCTGCGGGAAGGCGGCCAGCGCCAGCTCCTGGCGCGCGCGCAATTCGCCGGACAATTCGACGATCGCATACTGTTCGATCGCGATGCCGGTCTGCGCCGCTTCCGTCAGGATATCGAAGGCCAGCTTGCCCGTGCCGGCGCCGAATTCGAGGATGCGCGGGGCCGTTTGCGCCATAATAGCGGCTGCCACATGGGCCAGGGTGGCGCCGAACAGGGGCGAAATCTCGGGCGCAGTTGTAAAATCGCCATCTTTGCCCAGCTTCGCGGCACCGCCGCTGTAATAGCCGAGGTCAGGCGCGTACAG
Source organism: Janthinobacterium sp. Ant5-2-1 (assembly GCF_001445815.1). Lineage (NCBI taxonomy): Bacteria > Pseudomonadati > Pseudomonadota > Betaproteobacteria > Burkholderiales > Oxalobacteraceae > Janthinobacterium > Janthinobacterium sp. Ant5-2-1. The sequence goes on from NZ_LNCE01000106.1 coordinate 4,957, forward strand.
CGCCAGCTCCATGAAGCGGACAAAGGGAATGGCGCCGTCATTGCGCGCGATTTCGGCGGCAATCTGGTGCTGCAAGGCATGGGACGCGGCCAGCGCGTCGCTATCGGGTGCGGGAAGAGACATTCCCGCATTGTAGCGAATCGGCGCCGCATGCCGCCAGTGTGGCGTCCACCGAATATCTCAACCATAGCAAAGACATGACAGAAGCAACGACAACGCCATTCGACAGCACTCCCCGCGTCGCCCTCGTCACGGGCGCCGCGCGCCGCATCGGCCGCGCCATCGCGCTGGGCCTGGCGCGCGACGGCTGGGATATCGCCGTCCATTACCGCGACTCGCGCGACGAAGCTCTCAGTCTGGTGGCGGAAATCACGGCGCTGGGCCGCCGCGCGCAAGCGTTCCCCTGCGACCTGGCGCAGGAAGTGGCCGTGCGCCAGCTGCTGCCGCAGGCACAGGCGGCGCTGGGGCCCGTTACTTGCGTGGTCAACAACGCATCGTTGTTTGCATACGACAATGCGGGCGATTTTTCCTTCACCGCGCTCGACGCCCACATGCACGCCAACCTGGCCGCCCCCATCCTGCTGGCGCAAGCGCTGTACCAGGCCACCCCAAGCGGCGGGCAAGCCGTGGTCATCAACTTGCTGGATCAAAAACTGTACAATCTCAATCCTGATTTTTTGTCGTACACCCTGTCCAAGGCGGCGCTGCTGTCGGCGACCACCATGCTGGCCCAGGCGCTGGCGCCGAAAGTGCGCGTGGTGGGCATCGCCCCCGGCATCACCATGGTTTCCGGCGAGCAGACGCAAGCGAACTTTGCCAAGGCGCATGAAAACACGCCGCTGGGACGCTCCAGCACGCCAGAAGATGTGGCCGACTGCGTCTGTTACGTGGCCGGCGCGCGCGCGCTGACGGGCACGACCCTGCTGGTCGATGGCGGCCAGCATTTGATCGGCTTGCCACGCGACGTCATGTTTTTGACCAAATAATCAGCAGCCCTAGCAAACAACCAGCATTCCAGCATTCCCTAAAAGGTAAAACCTATGTCGTCCGCCCTGTTCCACCCTCGCCTGGCCGATTGCCGCCGCCTGTTCCTGCGCAATTACGAAGTCCTCATCAACATCGGCGTCTACGACTTCGAGAAAAAGGGCGAGCAGCGCGTCCTCATCAACGTCGACCTGTACATTCCCCTGGCCCTGTCGACGCCGAAGGATGATCAGCTGGAAGAAGTGGTCGACTACGACTTCATGCGCGAAACCATCGCCAAGCGCATGGCCCAAGGCCATGTGCAACTGCAGGAAAGTCTGGTCGACGACGTGCTCGCCGCCATGCTGGCGCACCCGCGCGTGCGCGCTGCGCGCGTGTCGAGCATGAAACCGGACGTGTATCCCGACTGCGAAGGCGTGGGCGTGGAAGTATTCAAGATCAAGGATGAAGTATGAACAACATGAACGACACCGCAGTCATGGAAACAGCCGTGGAAATTCCGGCCAACGTGGAAGCGCAGAAACTGGCGCGCAAGAAGGCGGAAAAGATCGCCCTGGAAAACAACAAGCTGCACAAGCGCCTGTGCCGCCTGGTGGGCCAGGCCATCGGCGACTTCAACATGATCGAAGACGGCGACAAGGTGATGGTCTGCCTGTCCGGCGGCAAGGATAGCTACGCGCTGCTGGACATTTTGATGACCTTGCGCGAACGCGCGCCGATTCACTTCGACATCGTCGCCGTCAACCTGGACCAGAAGCAGCCGAACTTCCCGCCGGAAATCCTGCCCGCCTACCTGACGGAACTGGGCGTGGCTTTCCACATCGAAAATCAGGACACCTACAGCATCGTCAAGCGTTTGATCCCGGAAGGCAAGACGACTTGCTCGCTGTGCTCGCGCCTGCGCCGCGGCATCCTGTACCGCGTGGCCGACGAGCTGGGCGCCAACAAGATCGCCCTGGGCCACCACCGCGATGACATCCTGGAAACGTTCTTCCTGAATATGTTCTTCGGCGGCAAGCTGAAAGGCATGCCGGCAAAGCTGCAATCGGACGACGGCAAGCACATCGTCATCCGCCCGATGGCTTACGTGAAGGAAGAGGACACGCAGCGCTATGCGGAAGTCAAGGGCTTCCCCATCATTCCATGCGACCTGTGCGGTTCGCAGGAAAACCTGCAGCGCAAGCAGATCAAGGGCTTGATGCGCGAATGGGACAAGAAATTCCCCGGCCGCGTGGAAAGCATCTTCTCGGCCCTGTCGAACGTGGCGCCGTCGCATTTGATGGACCCGAAACTGTTCGGCTTCAAGGATTTGAAAGCGGACGGCGTGGCCAGCCCCATGGGCGACATCGCTTTCGATGAAGAGCCGTGCTCGACGCCGACGACGTTCGGCACGATCCCGCTGCAAGCGCTGTAAGCCGCTGTTGTAAACTCCTGCCGTTTCGCCGCCACCGCCCAGGTGGCGGCATCCCCCTCTTTCCCCCTGCGTCCATTTGATGTACCGTAGTCAGCTCTGCCGGTACGCGATGTGTCACGCGCGCATTCCTGCCCGGCGGTCAGCACGCATTCTTCCGACAACCTCACTGGAATGAACCATGACGCCATCCGCCCTCAAGCGCCCCCTGCTGTTTTCCCTGCTGGCCTTCAGCCTCGCCACCGCCTCTGCCGCCCCTGCGCCCACCGACCGCCAGGCGGACCGCTGGGATTTGACGGCACTGTATCAAAACGATGCCGCGTTCGACGCCGACGCGAAAAAACTGTCGGCCCAGTTGCAGCAACTGGGCGCCTGCAAGGGGCAATTGGGCACCCGACTGAAAAGCTGTCTGGACCTGTACGCCGAGGCGCGCAAGCGCGTCAACACGCTCACCACCTATGCGGCGCAGTACTACGACCAGGACACGGGCGACAGCAAGGGCAACCAGCTGAACCAGCGCGCCGCCCTGCTGGGCAACGACTTCAGCCAGGCGACGACCTTTTTGCAGCCGGAAATCCTCGCCCTGGGCAGCAAGCGCATCGACGCCATGCTGGCGAAAGACAAGGGCTTGCAGCTGTACCGCTTTCAATTGAGTAACATGCTGCGCAGCGCGCCGCATACGCTGGACGCGGCAGGCGAACAACTGGTGGCGCAATTCGGCCTGGCGACTGGCTCGGCCGCCAGCGTCTACCGCACCCTCGCCAATGCGGAAATCCCGTGGCCAACAGTCAAATTATCGGACGGCAAGGAAGTACGACTCGACCAGGCGGCCTATACCAAGTACCGCGACGACGACAATCGCGCGGACCGCAAGCTGGTGTTCGACGCCTTCTTCGGCAAGTGGAAGGAATATGAACGCACGTTCGGCGAAACCCTGTACGGCCAGTTGAAGACGGACGCCGCCTACGCGAAAGTGCGCCGCTACGCCGACTCGCAAAGCGCCGCGCTCGACGCCGACAATTTGCCGCCAGCCGTCTACCAGACCCTGATCGCGCAAACCAACGCCAACCTGCCCACCCTGCACCGCTACTTCAAGCTGCGCGCGCGCATGCTGGGCGTCAAGGACCTGGCCTACTACGACATCTATGCGCCGCTGCTGAAAAGCAACCGCAGCTTCCCGCTGGCCGAAGGCAAGCAGATGATGCTCGACTCCGCCGCGCCGCTGGGCCCCGGCTACGTCAAGGCGCTCACTGCCGCCGTGGACGCGCGCTGGATGGATGTGTATCCGCGCCCGCGCAAGGTGGCGGGCGCCTACATGAATGGCGACGCGTACGACGTGCATCCGTTCGTGCTGCTCAATTACACGGACAATTACGAAGCCGTCAGCACCCTGACGCACGAATGGGGCCACGCCATGCACTCGGTGCTGGCCAACAAGGCGCAGCCGTCGATCTATGCGCCATACAGCATCTTTGTCGCGGAAATCGCTTCGACGACGAACGAGGCGCTGCTGCTCGACGCGCGCCTGAAGCAGGCCAAGGATGACGACGAGCGCCTGCTGTACCTGGGCGCGGCGCTGGAAAACCTGCGCGGCACCTTCTTCCGCCAGGCCATGTTCGCCGAATTCGAGGCGGCCATCCACGGCAAGGTGGACAAGGGAGAATCGCTGACGGGCGAAGAGATCACGGCCATCTACGCGGGCATCCTCAAGCGCTACCACGGCGAAGCGCAGGGCGTCATGAGCATCGACCCCGCCTACGCGCTGGAATGGGCCTACGTGCCGCACTTCTATCACGGCTACTATGTGTTCCAGTACGCCACCTCGATCGCGGCGGCGCAGGATTTCGCGCAGCGCATCCTCGACAAGGAACCGGGCGCGCTGGCCGCCTACCTGAAGATGCTCAGTTCCGGCGGCTCGGCCTACCCCTACGAGCTGGTGAAGGCGGCCGGCGTCGACCTGGCCTCGCCGAAACCGTACCAGGCGCTGGTGGCCCGCATGAACGGCATCATGGACCAGATCGAGGCGATTGAGAGCCGCCGGGGCAAATAGAGCTGAGGCCAACCGTAGGTCGGCTTAGCGCAAAGCGCGTAAGCCGACACCACCAATAACGCCAACAAGGTGTCGGATTACGCGGCTTCGCCGCTAATCCGACCTACCGTTTTCCACTTCCGCCGCCGCAAACGCCGCCGCATCGCTCTCGAACATGTCTTCCAGCTCCTCTCGCGCCTGGCGCGTGAGGGACATGACTTTTTGCTGGTCCTGGAAGTGCGGCGCCACTTCCAGCAAGGTCTTGAGGTTATGCCGGCCAAAGATGCCGGCCGCGCGCTGCGCCCGCTCCGCGCTGAAGCCCACCTGCTGCAAGGTCTGTTCGCCCAGCAGCAGGGCGGCGGCAAACGTCTCGCGCTCGATCAGGGTCACGCCCCGCTTCATCAATTCATAGTAATGCGTGACGTTGCGCGCGCGCGCCAGAATCGTCAGTTCGGGCAGGCGCAGGCGCACGGCGTCGACCAGGGCCAGGCTGTCGTCCACGTTGTCGATGGCGATCACCAGCGCCCTGGCTTTTTCGATGCCGGCCGCCACCAGTAAATCCACGCGCGTGGCGTCGCCATAAAACACTTTGAAGCCGAATTTGCGCAGCAGGTCGATCTGGTCCGGATCGTGATCGAGCACCGTCACGCCGATCTTGTTGGCCGCCAGCAGGCGGCCGATGATCTGGCCGAAGCGCCCAAAGCCGGCGATGACGATAGGGTTGTCCTGCGCCTCGATATGGTCGTCGGGACGGCGCTTCTTTTCGCCTTGCAGGCGCGGCGCGATGAATTTGTCATGCGCCAGCAGCAGCAAGGGCGTGGCCACCATCGACAGGGTCACCACCACGACCAGCAGCGCGGCCGTCTCCGGCGCAAACACGTGCGCGGCCTCGGCAGCGGCAAACACGACGAAGGCGAATTCGCCGCCCTGCGACAGCAGCAGCGCAAAGAACAGCTGCTGGCCGCGGGGAATGTCGACGAACTTCGACAGCAGGTACAGCAAGGCGATTTTCACCACCAGCAGGCCCGCCACCAGGGCCAGGATCAGCAAGGGCTGGGCGCGCAGCACGCCGAAATCGACGGACATGCCCACGGCAATGAAGAACAGGCCCAATAACAGGCCCTTGAACGGCTCCAGATCGCTGATCAGCTCATGCCGATATTCTGAATCGGCCAGCAGCACGCCGGCCATGAAGGTACCCAGCGCCATCGACAGGCCCACCGATTCCATCAGCACGCAAATGGCGATCACCAGCAGCAGGGCGAAAGCCGTGAAAATTTCGCGCAAGTCCGTCCGGGCGATGAAGCGCAGGATGGGATTCACGAGGAAGCGCCCGCCGATCACCAGCGCCGCCAGCACGGCGGCCAGCTTGGCCACGCGCAGCCAGCCCGGTTCGCCGCTATGCGTGACGAGGCCGCCCAGCAGCGGCACCAGCGCGATCATGGGAATGGCGGCGATATCCTGGAACAGCAAAATCGAAAAGCCGGCGGAACCGGCCGGCGTGCTCATTAATTTACGTTCACCCAGGGTGGCCAGCACGATGGCCGTCGACGACAGCGACAGCCCCAGCGCGCCAACCAGCGCCGTGCGCCAGTCCACGCCGAAGGCCATGGCCACGGCGCACAGTCCCGCGCTGACGACGCCCACCTGCGCCCCGCCCCAGCCGAAGATCGGCCGGCGCAGCAGCCACAATCGCTTCGGTTCGAGCTCCAGGCCGATCAGGAACAGCAGCAGCACCACGCCGAATTCGGAAAAGCTGAGGATCACCTCGACATTCTTGATCAGGCCCAGGCCCCATGGTCCGATGACGACGCCGGCCACCAAGTAGCCCAGCACGGCGCCCATGCCCAGGCGCTTGGCCAGCGGCACCATGATGATGGCGGCGACCAGGTAAAACAGTATGTTGATGAGAAAGCTGTGGTGTTCCATGCGGATTCCGGAAAAACGTGATTGGAATCGCAATCATGCCTGAAGTGGCGCGCCAGCGGGGATCAGGGCTGCGGAGAGTCGATGCGCGCACGTATCTCGTCGACATTTACGCGTTTGAGGTAGCTTTCGATATTTTTCCACACGGCGTGATAGCCGTAACCGCCGTTTTTCAACTCGTCGATCGCCTTCTCGCGCGGCCAGCCCTGGTACAGCATGCGGTACATGGCGGCCATCATGCCCGTGCGGTCGGCGCCGTGCAGGCAATGCAGCAGCACGGGGCCCTGCTGCTCTGCCGCGCGGATGCTGCGCATGGTGTCGATCACGTGCTTGTCGCGGATGGCCCAGGTATTGATGGGGATGCGCACGGCGCGGATGCCGCTCCCCTCGAGCACCTGCGTATCGGAGTGGAAGGAGCGCAGGCTGATCACCGTCTTCACGCCCAGCGCCTGCAGCTGGGCCACGTCGCTGCTATCGAGCCTGGCGCTGCGGTACAGAGCGGGCGTGACCTGGTGCAGATTCGACACCTGCGGCAGCGGTGTGGCCCACTCGGCATTGCGCTGCGGCGGCAGGGGCGCCTGCGCGCCGGCGGAACCGGCCGCCAGAGCCAGGGACAACAGCAGGAGATACGGCAAGGTCATGACTTCCTCTTGTATGAAAACCACAGCAGTACGCCGGCCAGCAGCAGCGACACCCAGTAGTCGGTCGGCGCCCACCACAGCCAGTGCTTGTGCCAGGCGATATGGGCCGGATTGAAGTGCGCCACGCCATAGGCGGGATTGAGCACGAACCACAGATAATCCTCGATGATCCAGAACAGCATGATGCAGCCGATGGCGCGGCACTCTAGCCGCAGCGACCATTGCGCCAGAAAGATCATGGGGAAATGGAAAAACAGGGCGATGAAGGGAAAGACCCAGGCATGGTAGCCGGTCATCGGCCGCCCGCCCCAGAAGATATCGAGCAGCCAATGGCTTTCGATGCGCCAGGTGGGCAGGTTCGCGGCCCAGCCGGCTGGCCCTTCGATCTGGATTTCCACCTGCGCAAAAAATAATCCCAGCAGCGCCACCCAGGCCAGGGTCAGGGCGATCTGCCAGGGTTTTGCCACGGCGCCCGTCAAGCCAGCACCTGCGCCAGTACATCCAGAGCGGCGCGCGGACGCCCCAGGGCCAGCGCCTTTGCGCGCATGGCTTGCAACTGCTCGGGATGATCGAGCAACAGGCGCACGCGGTATTCCAGGGTGACGGCGTCGAATGCCTTCAAGGCCACGCCCTGCTCCAGCAGATAGTCGGCATTGCGCTCTTCCTGCCCGGGAATCGGCGAGTTGACGATCATGGGCAAGCCCAGCGCCAGGCATTCGGACGTGGTCAAGCCGCCCGGCTTGGTGATCACGAGGTCGGCGCACGCCATCAGGCGCTCGACTTCGCTGGTAAAGCCTTGTGCCAGCAGGCGACCCGGATACTGGCCGGCCAGCGCCTGCAGCGCCGCCAGCGCGGCCGCGTTTTTCCCCGCCAGCACGATCAGCTGGAAGTCGCCCGGCAGCGCCAGCAGTCGCGCGGCCACGGTTTCAAGGCTGCCCAGGCCCGCCCCGCCGCCCATCAGCAAGATCGTCGTGCGCCGCGGGTCGAGGCCAAACGCCTGCGCGCACGACACGCGCCCGGGCGCCTGCGCAAACGCGGGCATGATGGGGATACCCGTCACATGGATACGCTCGGCGGGAATGCCTTCGTGGCGCATGCGGAACGCCACTTCGTCGGTGGCGGCGAAATAACCTTCCATCTGCTCGTGCACCCACATGCGGTGCAAGTCGAAATCCGTGACCTGCACCCACACGGGGCAAGCCAGCTGGTGCTGGCGCAGCGCGCGCGACAGCAGTTCGGCCGGCAGGAAATGCGTGCAGATGATGGCGTCGGGCTGGAAGGCGGCGATCTGCGTCATCAGCGCGCGCGTGTTGAGACGCTCGACGGCGCGGCGCAAGCGCTGCATCGAGCTGTCGCGCGGCGCGTCATGGGTGGCGTGGTACAGATAGCCCCACAGCGCGGGCGCCTTGTTGACCAGCTTGATATAAAAATCCGTGTACAGCTTGCGGAAGGCCGGCGTCACAAAATCCATCACGTCCAGATGCAGGGCCAGCGCCGCGGGGCCGCCATCGCCATCGTGCGCCGCATGCGCCTCGATGGCTTGCGCCGCGCGCATGTGGCCGGCGCCGGCCGAGACGCTCAGGAGAAGAATTTTTTTTGTCATGGAAAACCGATGCGTGGAACGGGTTGGCGCGGGCGCGGAAAATTTATTGGCAGGATAACATTGCCGCAAGCTTTACGGCTTGATCTGGCCATGCGCGCGTGCAGGCCGGCGCTAGCCAATCACGGGGTGGGCAAGGCCGACACTTTCCAGCTGCCTTTGAGCTTGCGCTCGATCAAGGCAGGCAAGGCGCTGGCGCCGGGCGCGCCTTTCTTCGTGTACGCCACCGGCACCAGCAAATAAATGGTGACCTTGTCATCGTCGGCAATGTCGTCTTCCTCCGGCTCGGGATTCCAGCGCTTGTCGATGGCCAGCAGCGCATCGACACCGTCCGGCCACGCCAGGTCCGCCAGGTACGGATCGTCGCGCCGCAGCAACTCGCCCGCCGCCAGGCTGGCCTGGTCGAGCGTGCGCCGTCCCAGGCGCGCCAGCAGCGCCACGGGAAAGCGCCACGGGCTGTGCTCCGCGAAGCCGTTGACGGTCAGCGGCCAGCGGGCCGGCAGGCAGATGGCCAGTTCCGTCATCGGCGATTGCCGGAACAGGCCGGTGCTAAACAACAGCTTGAAATCGCGCTTGCCGCCGATGCAGCTGATCCCCAGCGAAAAACGCGCATCGCCGCTGTCCGGGCTGAACACGGCCGGCAGCACCCAGCCGGCGCTATTGTGCATGAAGGTGCGGATAGCTTCCTTCGGCGACGCGGCGGCCTGCTGCGGCACGTCGAGTGTGCTGACGCCGCCGGCGGCAGAGAGCAATCGGGCGATCGCGGGAAAGCCCCAGCCGGTGGCGATATCGACCGGCGCCTGGTTCCAGCGCGTATGCAGGCGATTCGGATTGGCACCCCGCTGCAGCAGCAATGCGACCACGTCCTCGTGGCCGCCAACACAGGCGCTGTCCAGCGGCGACAGTATATTGTCCGGCAAGCCATCGACGGCGGCGCCCTGCTCGAGCAGCCAGCGGCAGGTATCGAGGTGGCCATGGCTTGCCGCCGCATCCAGCGGCGTAAGGTTGCGGTAACCGGGCAAGGGCAGGTCGACGTCCATGCCCAGCGACACGAGCAATGCGCAGACCTCGCGGCTGCCGCCGGCCGCGGCCAGATGCAGCAGCGATTCGCCGTCATCCATGTTGTAGCGGCGCAAGGTCAACAGCAGCGGCGTGGCCTCGAGCAGGCTGCGCACCTGCTCCACCTGATTCTCGCCGACGGCGTCGCAGAGGCGAAAAAACGCCTCGCGGTGCTGATTGTAGAGTGTCTTGTTGACCATGCATGTTCTCTGCTCGTGGTGGCGGCGCCATCATCGAGCGGAGAATAGCATTTTCTTCCGATTAATCTGCGCGATTTGACAACTTCAGTGTGCGCGCAGGCGGCGATGCCAGGCCGGCCGGCGCGGCATCCGTGCGCAGCACCGGATACAGGTTCAGACGCTCATCCCAGGAAGCGTGGCGGCGGGCGAAGAATTCCAGGCGCGCGGCCGGGTTCTTGGCGAACGCGGGATCGTCAGCCAGCTTCTGGTGGAACTGCGCCGCCAGCGCCGGGTCGGCCGCCAGCTGCGCGCGCGCCACGTCTTCGGCCACGTATTCTTCCATGTATTCCTTGCGCTCGAAGGCCGTATTGAAACTGCCCCAGGCCAGCAGCGAATCGGGCGCGCGCGGCTCGAGCAGGGCCACGACCAGGCGCGCCTTGGCCTGGTTGACGGGCACGTACAGCGCGCCCGCACCGACCATCCGCTCCTCTTTCTGCCACTCGCCCTGCACGGCCGCCGTCTGGCGTCCCTCGAACGACTGCGCCCCGAATTTGACGGCCGTGGCGCGGAAGGTTTCGACCGGCAGCTTGCCCGGCGCGCCAGACAGCACCTGGTAGGACACGCCATGCTGGCGCAGCTTGGCCGCCACCATCTGCGCCTGCGCGGCGGGCACCAGGTAGCCGGCCTTGGGCGCTGCCTGCTGCAGGTCGGGCACGATCTCGTCGCGCAGGGGCACGTTCCAGATCTGCGGCGTGGTTTCGTCGTAGCGCGTCATCAGCGCGCCCGACACATCGGATGGCGTGCGCGTGTAGGCGTAGCCGCGAAACGCGATCGTGCGGCTCTTGTCCGTCGTTTTATACGTGAGCGGCAAGGTGGTGCCGGCCAGCTGCGCGGCGCGCGCGTCCGCCTCGAGCGCCGTTTGCCGCCACTGCGCGCCATGCTGCGCCACTTGCGACAGCAGCGAGACGATGGTGTTGCGCGTGATGCGCACGCGGGTCGGATAGTCTTTCCAGGAATGGGTTTCCACCAGCATGCCGAAGCGGTTGCGCAGCTGGAAATAGCCATGCGAGAAGCGCGGATTCGGCGCCGAATCGACAAAGCCCGATTGCGGATTGTCGTTCTCGGCAAACGAAATATAGAACGGTTTCGGGTCCGAACCCTGCTTGGCCAGGTCGGCCAGGACATTATCGCGCAAGGCCGCTCCGGCCACGCGCAGGGCCGCATCGCCCGCATGCACGGGTTCGACCTGAATCGAGATATCGGGTTCGAACTGGGCGCCATCGGTGACGTGCAGGTCGACATAGGCCAGCGGATCCCAGGCGTTCACCAGCGCCAGCATGTGCTGCATCTCGGGCGTATAGGCCTTCATGTATTCGCGGTTCAGGTTGTAATTTTGCGCCGTGCTGCGCCAGCCCATTTCCACGGGACCGCGCTGGTTCGGGCGGTTCCACTGGCCAAAGCGCTCGTGACCGTCAACGTTAAACACGGGCACGAAGAGCAGCACCTGTTTATCGAGCGCGCCGGGCGCCGCCTTGCCTTCCAGGACTTCGCGCAGCGCCAGGAAGCCCGCATCCTTGCCATCGATTTCACCCGCATGGATGCCGCCTTGCACCAGCAGCACGGGCAGCTTGCGGCGCGTCGCTTCGGCCGGCGTCAGTGCGCCCGTATTGCTGACGGCCAGCGCCAGCATGGGACGGTTTTCCGGCGTGCGGCCAAATTCCACGCAGCGCACCTGCTGCGGATAGCGCGCCTGGAACTGGCGGCACAAGGCTTCCACTTCCGCGTAGCGGCCCGTGGTCAAAAAACCCGAGCGCTCGGCCACCGTCGTCAGGGTGGGAGCGGCATGTACAGGGGCAGAAAACAGGGACAACAAGGCGGCGGACAGCAGGGCGTGGCGTAGCATGGGTCAAACTCCATCGAGAGAGAACAAGCGGGCAATTATAGGGGTGGTGGCGCGTGTAAAACTGCGCCGGAAAATAAAAAAGCCGGAACAGCGTCTGCTGCTCCGGCCTTGCTCTGTCAAGCGTGAATTACGAACCGAAATGGTAGTTGAATTCGACCCAACCCTGGCGTCCCTGCGGGCTGTAGCTGCCCACCGGGTAGTACGGCCAGCCGCCGCTGTCGTCGCGCTTGATCTTGTCGAACACGTTGTTGACGATCAGCGACAGGGTGGCGCGGTCGTTGATGCGGTACACGGTGCTGATGTTGGCCAGCGCCGTCGGCGTCAGGTAGCCGGTACCGCCGCCGTTCGGGATCTTGCTGTAGCGGCTGACCAGCAAGGTGTTCGACCAGTCGCCAGCAGCCCAATTGACGCTCAGATTCAGCTTGTCGCGCCAATCCGTATTGTTCAGCGATTTGAGTTCGTCGATCTCTTCGTCGCCGGCAAATTGCTGCGATTTATTGCTCAGCACCTTGGCGTAATTGGCCTTGAAGGCGAAGCGGCCATAGTCCGCCGTGCGCAGCAAATACTTGACGCTGATGTCGATGCCGCTGCTGCTCTGCTTGGCCGCGTTGATCGGATTGACGGTGATGGTCTTGATCTCGCCGGCGCGGTTCAGGGCATTGGCCGCGAAACGCTCGACGCGGCCCAGGGTATCGGCGCAGGTAGGCGAGTTGATGTCGAACTTGCCCAGGCGGCAATCGGCTTCGTCGCGCAGGATCTTGTCGGCGCTCAGGTTCGTCACCAGGTCGTCGATCTTGATGTTCCAGTAATCGACGGAGACGTCGAAATTCGAACTTGGCGACCAGACGGCGCCCACGCCGAAGGACTTGCCTTTTTCCGACTGCAGATCCTTGCTGCCGTTCTGCACATAGTCGGCGCCCGGTGATTTATTCGCGTAGTCGCAATCCTCGATGGCCTGTCCGGCAGCGCCGCAGCGGTAGTAGTCGGTGGTGCTCGAATAGTAGCCGGTGCCGCGCGCCTTGTAGATGTAGTTCATGTCCGGTGCGCGGAAGCTGGTGGCGTAATTGGCGCGGAACAGCAGCTCCGGCGCGGGACGCAGTTCCAGGCCGCCGTTGTAGGTGAACTTGCCATCGCTGCGGCCGGCAAAGTTGTAGCGGTCATAGCGGCCAGCCAGGGTACCGGTCAGCTTCTCGTGCAGCGGCAGGTTGATCTCGGCACCCAGCGCATAGCGGGTACGCGTGCCGGCCGTGATATCGGATTTGGTGGCGACGTTGAAGTAACCGTCGTTCAGGCGCGCATCGGGCACATTGCTGAAGCCCTGCTTGCCCAATTCGGCGATGGTGGCGATCTTCGCCAGGCCAGCGGACAGCTGGAACAGGTCGCCATTCGTCGCCAGGCTCAGGGTATTCGTCCAGGCCTTGTCGTCGCTGTCGGAATTGCCCGTGATGCTGTCGAATTCGGCCGCCGTCAGGCGGCGCGACAGGCGCGCCGGGTCCGGTGCGTAGATCGGCACGCCGGCGGTGTCGGTACCCAGTTTCGGGCCCAGGAAGAAGCTGTCGATATTGGCCAGCGCGCGCGGCGTGTGGCTTTCGCTCTTGTACACCGAAGCGTTGTAGTTCGCTTCATACTGCCACGACGACGTGCCGGGAATGCGGCCCTTGGCGCCCAGCGAGATGGCGGTGGCCAGGTCGTCCCACTTGCGGTTGTAGCGCTCCACGCCGCCCATTTCCTCGGGCGAGATATAGCGCGTCCACGCTTCGTAGCGGTTCGTATTCTGGTTGCGGAAATAGCTGCTGCCCGTCGACGACGACGTCCACGTCGGACCACGCGTATTGTTCTCGGTCGAGTTCTTGCCGATCAGGAAGTCGGCGAACAGCGTCGTTTCCGGCGACAGCTCATAGTTGGCGCTGCCGAACACGTTCTGGCTGCGGTTCTTGGTTTGCGTGGTCCAATAGGTGGGGCCGACTTTCGGGCTGGCGCAATAGCTGCCGTTCTTCGCCTGGTACTTGACGACGCTGCCGCCGAACAGGTCGCCGAACTGGTTGCAGGTGTCGCCCAGGTCCACGTAGCTGCCCGAGGTGCCCGCTTGTACCACGCGGCGCGAGGCGATATTCGTCGGCGTGCCCGAGCGCGTGGCCATGAAATCGCGCTGCAGGCTCGACAGCGGATCGCGCTGGCTCAGCTCCACGCTGAACAGGGTATGCAGCTTGTCGAAATTGCCGCCGCCCGTCAGCTGCACGCGCTGGTTGCCGGCACCGCCGCGCGAGGTGCCGCCCACCTTGACGTTGATATCGAAACCTTCCGTCTGCTTTTTCAGGATGACGTTGACCACGCCGGCGATGGCGTCGGAACCATAGATGGCCGAGGCGCCGCCGTTGAGGATCTCGATGCGGTCGACTATGCTCGACGGGATATTCGCCAGATTGGTGAAGTTGACCGTGCCTTCGTAGGCGACGGGGAAGTCGGCCAGGCGGCGGCCATTAAGCAGGATCAAGGTGTGGTTCGGGCCCAGGCCGCGCAGGCTGATGGTATTGGCCGACGGCGTGAACGTGTTGCCAAAGTCCTCGCCTTGCGTAAAGCCGCTGTTCTGTACCTGGTTGGTCAGCGCATCGAAGACGTTCTTGTACCCTTGCTTGGTGATTTCATCGCCCGTCAGGATGGTGACGGACGATGGTCCTTCCAGGCTGGCGCGGGGAATCCGCGAACCGGTGACCACGACGGCTGGCGGGGTGGCCGCCGGCTGCTGATCCGCTGCGGGCGCTTGCGTTTGCGCGTGCGCCTGCCATGCGGAACCGCCCAGGATGGCCAGTACGGCGACGGTGAGCGGTGGTAACTTGAATTGTATAGGCATCTTTGCGCTTCTCAAGGTTAGGGAGAAGGCGAAAGATATCAAAATGCCAGTAATTGCAGAACGAATGGATTCATCTTTCTATATATCAAAATTGTTATATAGAAATATTTCTGAGCAGAAATCCCCCCCTCCTTCGCCCAGGAAGGGGAGCACAATGGGGCTTTAGCGTTTCAATACAGCAATTTCCTTGTAGGCCGGGCGCAGCAGCCGCGTGGCCGTATCGGCCGGGCTCTCCATCGAACTCAACAGCCTGATCGCGCCCGTGGCCGGGTTACAGCTGCCGCTGCTGCGGTAACGCAGCGCCGCCGCCAGCATGCCTTCGGCAGGGTCGCCCAGCTGGTTCTGGTAATCGTCGGCCACGGCGCAGGTCGGCGCCATGCCATCGGCGAAGTCGCCAAAGCCCTTGGCGTTGACGCCCTGGAACTGCACGGCGAAATACGTGGTGCCGCAATTGGGCGTGGGATAGAAACCGTAGGGCTTGCCGCATGTCGTGCCGCCGATCAGGTTGACCTGCACGTCCACGCCGCGCAAGCCGTTGATGATGGCTTCGCTGGCCGAGCAGGTATTGCCCGTCGTTAGCAAAGTCACGCGCTTGAGGCCCAGCGAGGGCAGCGGCGTGCCCTTGGGCAGAGGGTTCGGCCCGGCAAAGCCCAGGCTTTGCGCATGGAATGGCACGGGCGCCGCCGGCCGCGTCTTGTCATTGGCCAGCACCTGCTCGAAGGTCTTGCCGGTGGTGACTTGCGGGCCGGCAATCATGTAGGCAAGCTCGCTGGCGACATCGAGGTAGCCGCCGCCGTTGTAGCGCACGTCGAGCACCAGGTCGCTGATGCCGGCCGCCTGGAAGCGGCCCATGGTCTCGGCCAGCTGGCGCTCGGACACGTTGTTGTGGGTGTTGAAGGTCAGATAGCCCACCTTGCCCGTGGGCGTGTCGATGATGCGCTCGTTTTGCACGGAACTCGTGCTGACATCCACCGCCTGCAGGCTCGCGGAGATGGGCGCGCCGTTGCGGCTGAACGCCAGCGTGTGCGTGCCTTGCGCCGAAGGGAACAGGCCCGCGTTGATGATACCCACGCTGGCAGTGTCTGGGGCATTGACGAAATCGACGCCATCGACGGTTTGCAGCTCATCGCCGCGCCGCAAGCCCGACAGTGCCGCCGGCGAGCCTGGTTCGACGATCGTGACCACGGCCTTGCGCGGCGGCGTGGTGCGCGTCAGCGCCAGCAGCATGCCGTAGCCCAGTTCGACGCCATTGAGCGAGGCTTCCCATTCGGCCGTCGTATACGTGAAATGGAACTGGTCCTTCGGCTTGCCGGACGCCGTCGTGGCAGTCGTTTTCAGCACATCGAAATACGCCTTCGCCGTGGCAAAGCTTTGCGGCAGGTAGGTGGTCGGCACTTCGCGGTACCACAGATACGTTTCATCGATCCAGCTGCGCACCCACGTCTGCTCATTGAGCAAGGTGCCCGGCTTGTCGATGCTGCTGCCGCTGCGCGGCGCCTCGCAACGGTTCGCGACCGTGGAGGAAGCGACCAGCGCCGTCGCCCCGGTCGGCCCGGTTGGCGTCACGGGCGGCACGACGGGCGCGCTGTCGATGCTACCGCCTCCTCCACCGCCGCAGGCGCTCAACACGAATCCGAGGGAAACAACGAGGCAACGCAGGCGCGGGGAATGCATGAGAAACTTTCCAAAAAGAAATTATCGAAAAATTATAATGCGTTTTGCCGGCAAGCGTTGTTTTCTTTGATACAAAAAAATGGCGCCCGCAGGCGCCATTGCTACAGCATGGAGTTCACCCCATCACGCCACGGTGGCCGCCACGGGCGCTGCCACGACGGGCGGCAGCGGCGTCGGCGCGTTGAAGGCGATCAGCAAACTGGCTTCCTTCTCTTTCGCCGCCTTCAAATGACGCTCCTTCACGTGGCCATAGCCGCGGATGTCTTCCGGGATGCTGGCGATGGCCACGGCTTGCGCCAGCTTGGCCGTCGTCAGTTTCGGCAGCAAGCCGCCCACCGTCGCGCGGTATTCAAGAATCAGCGCGCGCTCCATCTTGCGCTCGGCCGTGTGGCCGAAGATGTCGAACGCCGTGCCGCGCAAGCCCTTGAACTTGGCCAGCACGCCGAACGCCTTCATCATCCACGGGCCGAATTCCTTCTTCACCAGATGGCCTTGGGCATCCGTTTTCGCCATGATCGGCGGCGCCAGGTGGAACTTGAGCTTGATGTCGCCTTCGAACATGGCGGCGATCTTCGCCTGGAAGGCGCCGTCCGTGTACAGGCGCGCCACTTCGTACTCGTCCTTGTAGGCCATCAGCTTGTAGAAGTAGCGGGCCACGGCTTCCGTCAGACGCAAGTGCGGGCCATTCAGGGCGCTTTCGGCGGCGCGTACCTGGCCGACGAAATCGATGTACTGCTGCGCATACGCGCGGTCCTGGTAGGCAGTCAGCAGGGCCACCCGTTTTTCGATGATGTCGTCGAGCGTGTCGATGCGCTTGAATTCCACCACCTTGGCTGGTGTTGTCATGCGCACCAGGCTGGCCGCGTCATGCGCACCGGCGCGACCCCAGTTGAAGGCCGCCTTGTTGAACGCCACCGAGACGTTGTTCAAATCGATGGCCTTCATGATGGCCGCTTCGCTGAGTGGCACTTTGCCCTTTTGCCAGGCGTAGCCCAGCATGAACATGTTCGTGGCGATCGAGTCGCCCATCAGCGCAGTGGCGATCTGGCCCGCATCGATGAAGTCCACATGGTCGCTGCCGCAAGCCTTTTCGATTTCCATGCGCGCCGAAGCGCCGGGGAATTGCCAGTCCGGGTTTTTCACGAAGGCGGCCGTCGACGAGCTGGTCGAGTTGATCATGGCCCAGCTGCGGCCTTCTCCCATGCGCGACAAGGCGTCGCGGCTGGCCGTGACGATCAGGTCGCAGCCGATCACCAGATCGGCCGCGCCGGTGCCGACGCGCGTCGAATGGATATCTTCCTGGCGGTCCGCCAGGCGCACGTGCGACATGACAGGGCCGCCCTTTTGCGCCAGGCCGCTCATGTCCAGCACGGAACAGCCCTTGCCTTCCACGTGGGCCGCCATGGCGAGGATCTGGCCGACCGTGACGACACCCGTGCCGCCGATGCCGGTCACTAAAATGCCGAACGGCTCGGCCGTCGAAGGAATCCGCGGTGTCGGCAAGGCCGGAGCGGCTGGCGCATCCTTGTCGGCGGCAGCTGCCTTTTTCGGCTTTTTCAAGCCGCCGCCTTCCACCGTCACGAAACTGGGGCAGAAGCCCGTCGTGCACGAGAAATCCTTGTTGCAGGACGACTGGTTGATCTGGCGCTTGCGCCCCAGTTCCGTTTCCAGCGGTTCCACCGACAGGCAGTTCGATTGCACGGAGCAGTCGCCGCAGCCTTCGCAGACGGCTTCGTTGATGACGGCGCGCTTGGCCGGGTCCGGGTATTCATTGCGTTTCCGGCGGCGGCGTTTTTCCGAGGCGCAGGTCTGGTCGTAGATCATGGCCGACACACCGGGCATGTCGCGCAGTTCGCGCTGCACGTCCATCAGTTCCGAACGGTGGCGCACGGTGACGCCTTCCGCCCAGGCGTAATCGGACGGGTATTTTTCCGGTTCGTCGGTCACGACGATGATGGGGCCGACGCCTTCGGCGGCGATCTGGCGAGAGATAATGGCCGGCGATAATGGGCCGTCGAATTCCTGACCGCCCGTCATGGCCACCGCATCGTTGAACAGAATCTTGTAGGTGATGTTCACCTTGGCCGAGACGGCAGCGCGGATCGCCAGGATGCCCGAGTGGAAATACGTGCCGTCACCCAAGTTGGTAAACACGTGCTTTTCATTCGTGAACGGCGCCTGGCCCACCCAGGTCACGCCTTCGGCGCCCATGTGGGTAAACGTCGACGTTTCGCGGTCCATCCATAGCACCATGTAGTGGCAGCCGATGCCGGCCAGCGCGCGCGAGCCTTCCGGCACCTTGGTGGAACTGTTGTGCGGGCAGCCGGAGCAGAAGAATGGCGTGCGGTCCTTTTGCGGATCGGGTTTCACGCTGATCGCTTTGAGCACATTCTCTTTGGCTTCCAGGTAAGCGATGCGTTCCTTCACGCGCTGCTCGACCGGGTGGCCCGCGTAGTAGCGCGAAATGCGGCTGGCAATGGCGCGAGCGATCATGGCAGGGTTCAGCTCATACGTGGCCGGCAGCAGCCAGTCGCCGTGGCCGGTGCCCTTCTGGTTGCTCCATTCGCCCGTGTCGTCGAACTTGCCGACCACGCGCGGACGTTCGCCGTCTTTGAGGTTGTAGAGTTCTTCCTTCAGCGCGTATTCGAGGATTTGCCGCTTTTCTTCCACTACGAGGATTTCGTCGAGGCCCTTGGCGAATTCGTGCACGCCGTCCGCTTCCAGCGGCCAGGTCATGCCGATCTTGTACAGGCGGATGCCGATGTCGGACGCCGTCTGCTCGTCGATGCCCAGGTCCGCCAGCGCCTGGCGCGTGTCCAGGTAGGACTTGCCGGCCGTGATGATGCCGATGCGCGCCTTCGGGCTGTCCCAGATGATTTTATTGAGCTTGTTGGCACGCGCATAGGCCAGCGCCGCATACCATTTGTAGCTGTTCATGCGCACTTCCTGCTCCAGCACCGTATCGGGCCAGCGGATGTTCAAGCCGCCGGCCGGCATCTCGAAGTCGGTCGGCAAGGTGATCTGCACGCGGTCCGGGTCGAAATCGACGGCGGCGCCCGACTCGATGATGTCGGTCACGCATTTCATCGACACCCACAGGCCCGTGTAGCGGCTCATGGCCCACGCATGCAAGCCGTAGTCGATGTATTCCTGCACAGACGACGGGTACAGCACGGGGATGCCGCAGGCGTTCAGGATATGGTCGGACTGGTGCGCCGTGGACGAGGATTTGGCCGCATGGTCATCGCCGGCCAGCACCAGCACGCCGCCATGCTTGGCGGAGCCGGCGTTATTGGCGTGCTTGAAGACGTCGCCGCAGCGGTCGACGCCGGGGCCCTTGCCGTACCACATGCCGAACACGCCATCGTATTTCGCGTCTTCGAACAGATTCGTTTGCTGCGTGCCCCAGACGGCCGTGGCGGCCAGGTCTTCGTTCAGGCCCGGGTGGAATTTGACGTGGTGTTCATCGAGATATTTCTTGGCCTTGATCGCCGTCATGTCGACGGACGTCACAGGCGAACCGCGGTAACCGGTGATGTAGCCGGCCGTATTCAGGCCAGCCTTCAGGTCGCGCTCGCGCTGCAGCATGGGCAGGCGGATCAGCGCTTGCGTGCCCGTCATGAAGGCGCGGCCACGTTCCAGCGTGTATTTGTCGTTCAGGGAAATCTCGGACGCGTGCGCGCCCGGCTCAAGACTCGAGCCCTTGATTGGTGCATTCATTACTTGTCTCCATTATTCTCTGTGCTACGCGTGCAAAGTCGGTTGAACTCACACGTACCGGCCGCGCCTTGTGGGCAATGCCGGTGCGGAAAAATGACTTGTTTGTCGTAGACTACCACAGGAAGGCGCGCAGTTCTTTGCTGCACTGCACTCCCGTGTTTGTACTTTTTGCTGCTTTTTAGTGCATCTTTTTGCGGGCATGTCAGGTTACGCCATTCTGGCTAACCCGACCTACATTACTGGCCCCAGCCGTAGGTCGGCTTAGCCGGAACGGCGTAAGCCGACAAACACCACCAGCTTACGCCGCGCTCGTATCTTTCAATACGCCGCGCTTGATCTGGTCCAGCTCGATCGATTCGAACAGGGCGCGGAAATTGCCTTCGCCGAAGCCCTGGTCGCCCTTGCGCTGGATGATCTCAAAGAAGATCGGGCCGATCACCGTCTGCGTGAAGATTTGCAGCAGCAATTCGCGTTCGGTTTCCGTGCTGTGGCCATCGATCAGGATGCGCAGGCGACGCAGTTCTTCCAGCTGCTCGCCATGGTTCGGCAGGCGGCGGTTGACCAGCTCATAGTAAGTTTCAATCGTATCCTGGAAATCGATACCCGTATCGCGCATGCCTTGCACGGAAGAGTAGATATCGTCCGTGCCCAGCGCGATGTGCTGGATGCCTTCGCCGTGGTACTGGTCCAGGTATTCGGCGATCTGCGACTTGTCGTCCGACGATTCATTGATCGGGATGCGGATCTTGCCGCACGGCGAAGTCATGGCTTTCGACTTCAGACCAGTATGCTTGCCTTCGATGTCGAAGTAGCGCACTTCGCGGAAGTTGAACAGGTTTTCATAGAAACCGGCCCACTCCTTCATGCGGCCACGGTGCACATTGTGCGTCAGGTGGTCGATATAGGTCAGGCCATGGCCGACCGGGTTGGCGACGGCGCCGGGAATGGCGACGAAATCGACGTCATAGATGCTGATGTCGCCGATGCCGCCTGGTGCGGCCGCGTCCGGCTTGTCGGCGCCCTTGCCGCGCCAGCGGTCGACGAAGTACAGCAGGGAATCGCCCACGCCCTTGATGGCGGGGATATTCAGCTCCATCGGACCGGTTTTATTGTCAAAACCCCATGCGCCCAGTTCCAGCGCGCGGCGGTACACGAAAGCCGCGTCGTCGACACGGATGGCGATGGCGCACACGGACGGGCCGTGATGACGGGCAAAACGCTGCGCGAACGAATCTTGTTCGGCATTGATGATGAAATTGATGTCGCCCTGACGGTACAGGGTCACATCCTTGTGGCGGTGGCGCGCGATGGCCGTGAATCCCATGTTCTCGAACAGCTTGCCCAATGCTTTTGGGTCTGGTGCTGCATACTCGACGAACTCGAAACCATCGGTACCCATCGGGTTATCCCAAGGCTGAAATTGCATGATGTCTCCTCCAAGAAGTAGCGCACAGTATAGGCGCGGTCTGTGGGCATTAAATGCCAAAGATCTCCCGAACAATCATGATTTGCGCAATAATATTGCGTGAAACAAGAACCACCGGAGGAAGCATGAGCAAAATTACGCTGGATAAAACGGATCGCAAGATCCTCGCCGTCCTGCAGGCCGATGGCCGCCTGTCGAATCAGGATGTGGCCGAGCAGGTCAGCCTGTCGCCGTCGCCATGCTTGCGCCGCGTCAAACGGCTGGAAGAAGCGGGCGTGATCCGCCAGTACGTGGCCCTGCTGGACCCGGAAAAGATCGGCTTGGGGCTATTGGCCTACGTCAACGTGCGGCTGGAAAAGCACAGCGACGCCTCCGCCCATGCCCACAGCACGGCGCGCGTGCTGGCGCCGAATCTGGTGACAAACACGTCGCCGCGCGCCGACTTCGCCGTGGCCGTGGCGCAATGGCCGGAAGTGGTGGCCTGCTACGCGATGACGGGTGAAATGGATTATCTGCTGCGCGTACACGTGGAAGACATGGAGCACTTTTCGCGCTTCATGATGGCGACCCTGCTGCGCCACCCGGCCGTACTGGACGTGAAATCGAGCTTCGCCTTGCAGCGCATCAAGGATACGACGGCCCTGCCCTTACTGTGACGGCGGTGACGGCGGCCCGGGCTTCTTCTTGCGGCCCGGCAAACGCTCGAACAATTTGCTGGCGGCGCGCGCATTCGCCTTGAACGTGTAGTAGAACATGGCGAACTGCTCCTGCACGGCTTCCTGCAACATGCTGCCCGGATTCGGCGGCAACAGTTTTAGATAGGCATCGGCTTCGCCATAGTCGCGCTGGATTTCCATACCCGCCTTCTTGGCGATATGCATCATCGTCTTATTGGACGACAGACAATGCATGTACAGGGTATCGACGTCGTTGTTACGGCAGTGAATCGCCGCCCGCTCGAACAGTTTCGACCCCACACCCATGCCGCGCATGGATTTCGACACGGACACGCCAAACTCGGCCACCTGCTCCTTGTCCGTCACGACGCTTTTCGCCGGCGACTTGTCCTTCGGCGCGAACGCCAGATGCCCCACGCCCACCAGCTTGAACAGGCTGTTATAGACGCCGTAGACCATGTCGCGCGAGAAATCCATCTTTTGCACGTACTGGGCGACGAGCTCATCGGGCAAGGCGCTGCCGAAGCGCAGCAACCGGTCGCTTTTCTCCAGATTCAGGAAATGCTTCATCATGCGGCGCCGGTCGCGCTCATGCAATTGCTTGACGAGCACGGTCGGGCGGCCGCCGCTACGGCTAAGCCAGCGGCGAAACGGGTTCTGGAACAATTTTGGCAGGGTCATGGCAGTTCCATGCTGCTGATCGCGTTCGTGACGGCCTCGACCCGCGCCGCATGGATGAGCTCGGGAATGCGCTTCGGTTCCTGTGCGCAAGCTTGTGCCAGCGCACCCGCATCGACGCCGCGCACGGCCGCCAGCATGGCTTGCAGCCAGGCGGACTGCGGGAATGCCGGATCCTGGGCTTGCACATTGCAGGCGATGGCGTCCAGCATCTGTACGAAGCGCTGCGGCTTGCGCAGTCCGTCGCAGCGTTCGCACAAGCGCACCAGTTCCCCGGCGCTCAAGGCCAGCGCACCGGCGACGGCGACCTGCTCGCGCGCCGCCATCACGGCCAGCTCGCGGCAATCGTTGGGCACGCGCAGGCGCTCGCTGAGCGCGTTGATCTGCTCAAGCGGCACGGCCAGCATCAGCACGGCAAAGCGCACGCACAGTGCGTGGCCTGCGCCCGCCGCGCTATCAATCACATGCAGCAAATGTTCGTTGATTGTCAACTCCGGCAGGATGCGCGCCAGCGCGCCGCACTCGTGCAACACCGTCAACATGCGCGACGGGTGGCTTTCCATCAAGCCCTTGGCCACTTCCTGCCATACGCGCTCGGCCACCAGCGCGTCGACTTCGCCGTCCAGCACCATTTGACGCATGAGGGCCATGGTGGCCGGTGCCACCGTAAACCCGTCGAAGCGGGCGGCAAAGCGGGCCAGGCGCAAGATGCGCACGGGGTCTTCGCCAAACGCATCGGAGACGTGGCGAAACACTTTGTTCTGGATATCCTCGATGCCGCCGAACGGGTCCGTCAGGCTGCCATCTTCGGCTTGCGCGATGGCGTTGATGGTCAAATCGCGGCGCACCAGGTCGTCTTCCAGGGTGACGTCGGGCGCCGTGTGGAAGACAAAGCCCCGGTAGCCGGGGGCCGTCTTGCGTTCCGTCCGCGCCAGCGCGTACTCTTCCTGCGTCTTCGGGTGCAGGAAGACGGGAAAATCCTTGCCGACGGGCCGGAAGCCCTGGCGCAGCATGTCGTCCGGCGTGGCGCCGACGACGACGTAATCGCGGTCTTTCACGGGCAAGCCCAGCAGTTGGTCGCGCACCGCGCCACCGACCGTGTATATCTTCATAACGCTCTTTTCTTAGTCAGGCAATTCCGCGTCGTGCTTGGGCGCCGTTTCCGTTTCCGCCAGCGCTTCCGCGATCCAGCGGGCCACGGCCGGGTGCGCCTGCACGCGCTCGCAATATGCGTTCAGCGCCGGCGCCAGGCTCACGCCATAGGTACGGAAGCGCATGACGACGGGAGCAAAGTACGCATCGGCGATGGAAAAGTCGCCAAACAGGAACTGGTGGTGGCCAAAGCGCGATAAACACTCTTCCCAGATTTCGCTGATGCGGCCGATGTCAGCCTGCGCGGCGGCCGTGCGGCCCCGTCCCGGCAACTTCGCCTTGATATTCATCGACATGTCCGTGCGCAAGCCAGTGAAACCGGAATGCATTTCCGCGCAGACACAACGCGCCATGGCGCGCGCGGCCACGTCTTGCGGCCACATGTGCTTATCGGGAAACTGCTCGGCCAGGTATTCGCAGATGGCCAGGCTGTCCCAGATCGTGATTTCGCCCGCCAGCAGCACGGGGACCCGGCCGCAAGCCGAATACTCGGCAATTTTCGTCGCCGTATCGCTTTGATCGAGCAGCACGCGCACTTCCTGGAACGGGATGCCGAACGCCGTCATGGCCACCCACGGTCGCATCGACCACGATGAGTAATTCTTGTTGCCGATGATGAGGGTCAGGCCCGGCTCGCGCGCGGCGGCCAGGGTTTGCGTCAGGCTGGGATCAAGGATGGTCGTTTGCATGGTCGGCTATCTTTAGTTGGATGATGGCAAGTCGGCCGCGATGGCGCTGTTTTTCGGTCCGACGGTACCCAGGCGCGCCTTCAGCGACTGCGGGCTCTTCTCGAACAAGGCCGCGTAATACGTGGTGTTGGCCATCACGTTTTTCACGTAGCCGCGCGTTTCCGTGTACGGAATGATCTCGGCAAAGACGGCGCCTTCCAGCGGCCGTGTCATGGTGGCGCGCCAGATGCGCAAGCGCCCCGGTCCCGCGTTATAGGCGGCGCTGGCCAGCACTTGCGAACCGTCCAGGCCGCCAAGCACCATGTTCAGGTAATTCGTGCCCAGCAAGACGTTGGTGCGCACGTCGCTCAAGGTTTCCGTGACGAAATCCGTCAAACCGATCTTCTTGGCCACATAACGGGCCGTCGACGGCATCACCTGCATCAGGCCGGACGCGCCCACGTGCGACTGCGCATCCATGATGAAGCGCGATTCCTGGCGGATCAGGCCGTACACCCAGGCTTTGTCTAGACCCAGGGTTTGCGTGGCCGGATGCATGACGTCGTCGTGCGGCGTCGGATAGCGCTGCGTGTAGTCCACTTCCAGGCGCGTGCGGTCCGAGGTGTTGACCATGCGGTCGAGCACATTGTTCTGGCGCGCAAATTCCGCAGCCGCCAGATGTTGCCGATCCGTCATCGAACGCAATTCCCAGTTCCACTCGCGCGTGCCTTCGAAGCGCAAGCGCATGTTGAAGAATTTCAAGGCGCGCTGCAAGCCCGGATTGGCGGCCATGGTGGCGATTTCCGCCGGCGTAATGGGCTGGCCCGGCGGCGGCAACACCAGGTGGTTGCCCAGCTCTTCATTGGCCAGCAAGCCGTAGAAATTCGATTGCTCGGAAATCGTGCGGTACAGGGCGTCCGCCTGCGCGTTCGGGCGACCCGGCGTTTCCGCCTGCTGCGCGCGCGCCAGCCAGTACACCCAGGTAGGATCGGTGCGCAGGGAAGCCGGCATGGCCTGGATGGCGGCCTTGACCAGCGGCCAGTTACCTTCGCGCAAGGCGATACGTGCCTTCCACTGCATCTGCTCCTGGGTCAATGGCGCGCCATTGGTTTTTTGCCAATATTCGAATGCTTCCGGCGCCAGCGAATACGACGCTTGCAGGGCCAGGCTGGCCCAGCCGATGGCCTGTTCCTGCGCCGTCAGCTGCGCACTGGCCTTTTGCAGGGCCACCACGCCCAGCTTCAAGGTGCTTTTCGCCATGCGGCCGACAGCCACCAGGTACATCTCGTGATCGGCGCGACTTGGACCGGGCCCCTTGGCCAGCACCAGGGCCGGCAAATCGATCGCTTGCGCCATCTTCGCGTCGGACGCGCCCAGCAGCAGCGCGATGCGGCGCGCCGGGCCTGTGGCGTTGGTCTGGCCCGCCAGGCGGATCTGCGCCCACAGGTCGTTCGTGTCGAACTGGCCGTTTTGCGCCAATACCGCGATCAGGCTGCCGCACGCTTCGCCATAGCCGGGCGGAGACACGAGCAGGTTGCGCGCCTCGGCCGCCACGTTCTGGCCCTTGGCCGCGCGCGACATCAGCGCGTAGCACTTGAGCTGGGTGTCGTCGTCGAGGGCGAATTGCGGGTATTGTTCATCGAACACGACCCAGTCGCGCTTGCGGCCCAGTTCCAGCAGCCAGTCGTTGCGGAAACGGTCGGCGATGGCGCTGCCCTTGTAGCGGTTCAGGTAATCGCGAAATTGCGCCTCGGTCAGCAGTTTGATGCGCGGTTTCAGCCGATAATAGTCAACATACGATGGAATCTGGTAATTCGTCAGGCGCCCCGCATAAAAGTCGGCTTTTTCGACGTCATCCTTGCGCGCGGCGTCGCGCAGCAGCAGGAAGGCATCGTCCTCGCTGCGCGTGTCGGGGGCGGCTGGGGATACGGTGGTCGATACCTGGGCCAGGGCGGCCAGGGGAGACAAGGCCGATGCAACACACAGCATCGTGCCGGCAATCCATTTCAGTGGGGAAATCAATGTACGACTCTCAATCTTAACTTGATGGTGATATGAATAGCGACCCTAGAATAACATGCGATCCGGCTACACGGCCACCCATTGCGCTACAGGAAAAAGCCGGCTTGCGCAAAGCCTTGCTGGCGGCCCGGCGCGCCCTGCCCGACACCACGCGCGCAGGGTGGGACGCGGTCATCGCGCAGCGCCTGCTGGACTGGTGCGCGCAGGAAAACGTCAAGGAGCTGGGCGTGTACTGGCCCCTGCATGGCGAGCCGGACTTGCACGGCGCGTATGTGCAACTGGCCGCGCGCGGCGTGCAATTAAGCTTGCCCGTGGTGCTGGAAAAGCATGCGCCGCTGGCATTCAGTGACTGGACGCCCGGCGAGCCCATGGTCAAGGATGGCATGGGCGTGGCCGTGCCGGCCCGTTTGCGCCTGCGCCCTGCACCTGCCACCCTGCTCGTGCCCTGCCTGGGATTCAATGAGGAACGTTACCGGCTCGGCTATGGCGGCGGCTATTACGACCGCACCCTGGAACATGCGCCGCGGCCCCGTACCTTGGGCGTGGCATACGGCTGCTTGAAAGCATCATTTGCCAGCGGCACATACGACATCGCCCTCGATCACGTCGTGACCGAGGGCGATCTGTTCTGACGAGTCAGGACGGTTTACTTCACCAGACGCTGCCACAATGCGGTCGTGGGCGCCGCCTGGTTCATGCTGTAGAAATGCAAGCCTGGCGCGCCGCCTTCCAGCAAACGCTCGCACAAGCCCGTCACCACGTCCAGGCCAAAGGCCTTGATGGACGCGCTGTCGTCGCCGAAGCTGGCCAGTTTCAGACGCACCCAGCGTGGAATTTCCGCGCCGCACATGTCCGAAAAGCGCATCAGCTGCGTGTAGTTCGTGATCGGCATGATGCCGGCCACGATGGGCACGTTGATGCCCATCTTCTGCGTCTGCTCGACAAACTGAAAATACGCGTCGGCATTGTAGAAGTACTGGGTGATGGCGGCATTGGCGCCAGCCTGCACCTTGCGCGCGAACGCGTTCAAGTCGTCCTGCGGCGAACGGGCTTGCGGGTGCACTTCCGGATAGGCGGCCACTTCGATATGAAAATGGTCGCCCGTCTCGGCGCGGATGAATTCCACCAGCTCGTTGGCGTAACGGAACTCGCCCGAAGCGCCATAGCCGCTCGGCAAGTCGCCGCGCAAGGCGACGATACGCTTCACGCCGGCCGCCTTGAAGTCGGCCAGCACGGCGCGGATCGATTCGCGCGAACCGCCCACGCAAGACAGGTGCGGTGCGGCCTGTTCGCCGGCCGCCAGGATCTCGCGCACGGTGTCCAGCGTACCCTGCTGCGTGGTGCCACCGGCGCCAAAGGTCACCGAGAAATACTTCGGATGCAACTCAGACAACTTGACCCGCGTGGCGCGCAGCTTTTCCGCCCCTTCCGGGGTTTTCGGCGGGAAAAACTCAATACTGAAATTATGCTTTTCCATCGTCATTACTCAAAAGTAAGGTCGACAGGGCCCAGGAAATGATGCTGTACAAAATGGCACCGCCCACGGCAGACCAGAAACTGGCGACATGGAAACCATCGATCACCTGTGCCACGAGCCAGAACAGGAAGCCGTTGATGATCAGAATGAACAGGCCCAGCGACAGGAACGTCACGGGCAGGGTCAGCAGGATCAGCAAAGGACGGATCAGCGCATTGACCAGCCCCAGCACGGCAGCGGCCAGCAGCGCGGTCCAGCCGCTGCTCATCGTCACCGAGTGCATCAGGTAAGGGACGGCAAACAGGGCTGCCGCATTGATAAACCAAATCAGTAGCAAGCGCATTTCTCTAGCCTGTCAAAAGTAGGGTCAGGCCGGCGGCAGGCGCCGGCCCTCAGAGGGTAAGTTACAGCCCCAGACTACCGATTAATAGCGGTAATGATCGGGCTTGTAGGGGCCTTCCGTGCGCACGCCAATGTAGTCGGCTTGCTCTTGCGTCAGTTCCGTCAGCTGCGCATTCAACTTTTTGAGTTGCAGGCGGGCGACTTTTTCGTCCAGGTGTTTTGGCAGGGTGTACACGCCGACCGGGTAGTTGGCCGTGTTTGCATACAGTTCGATCTGGGCGATCGTCTGGTTGGCGAACGACGAGCTCATCACGTACGACGGGTGGCCCGTGCCGCAACCGAGGTTGACCAGGCGGCCTTCGGCCAGCAGGATGATGCGGCGGCCCGACGGGAAGATGATGTGGTCGACTTGCGGCTTGATGTTTTCCCACTCGTATTGTTTCAACGAAGCGACGTCGATTTCATTGTCGAAGTGACCAATGTTGCAGACGATGGCCTGGTCTTTCATGCGCGTCAGGTGATCGTGCGTGAGGATGTGATAGTTGCCCGTGCAGGTAACAAAGATGTCGCCGTGTTCGCACGCGTAATCCATGGTCACGACGCGGTAGCCTTCCATCGCCGCCTGCAGTGCGCAGATCGGATCGACTTCCGTCACCCATACTTGCGCCGACAGGGCGCGCATGGCTTGGGCGGAACCCTTGCCGACATCACCGTAACCGGCGATGACGGCGACTTTGCCGGCGATCATCACGTCGGTGGCGCGCTTGATGCCGTCGACCAGGGATTCGCGGCAGCCGTACAGGTTGTCGAATTTCGATTTGGTGACGGAATCGTTCACGTTAATCGCAGGGAAAGCCAGCTTGCCTTCCTTGTGCATCTGGTACAAGCGGTGCACGCCGGTCGTCGTTTCTTCCGTCACGCCGAGGATTTCCGGCAGACGCTTCGAGTACCAGGTCGGATCGGCCAGCAAGTGTTTCTTGATCGAGTTGAACAGGCAGATTTCTTCGTCCGAACCAGGGTTGGCCAGCACCGACAGGTCGGTTTCCGCGCGCACGCCCAGGTGCAGCAGCAGGGTAGCGTCGCCGCCATCGTCGAGGATCATGTTCGAGTAGACAGCCTTGCCGTCCACGCTAGGCCATTCGAAGATGCGGTGCGTGTATTCCCAGTAGTCGTCCAGCGACTCGCCCTTGACGGCGAACACGGGCGTGCCGGCGGCAGCGATGGCGGCGGCGGCATGGTCTTGCGTCGAGTAAATATTGCACGATGCCCAACGCACTTGCGCGCCCAGTGCTTCCAGGGTCTGGATCAGCACGGCGGTCTGGATGGTCATGTGGATGGAACCGGTGATGCGCGCGCCTTTCAAAGGCTGCGCTGCCGCGAATTCTTCGCGGATGGCCATCAGGCCAGGCATTTCCGTTTCAGCAATCTTGATTTCTTTGTCGCCCCATGCGGCCAAGGTGATATCGGCGATGGTGTAGTCGTGTTGCGATTTGAGTACGGCGTTCATCACGCCCTCCTTTCAGTTGAAAAAGGTACGTGAGCGCAGTTGCAGGATATTCCGAGCCTGGCGAATTTCTTCGTCGCAACGCTCCTCGGACGGGGGATTTTAACATTGTCAAGGCCGCCGCGCCAGCCTGTTCGCCATGTATTGCCATGTAACAACACATAAAAAAAGCGCCCGCAGCCAGCAGGCCGGGGCGCTTTTCTTGCAAATATGACTAGATTACTTCAGGCCGGCAGCGTCGCGCAGCAGGGCGACCTTGTCCGTGCGTTCCCACGTGAATTCCGGCTCTTCGCGGCCGAAATGGCCGTAAGCGGCGCTCTTCTGGTAGATCGGGCGCAGCAGGTCGAGCATTTGCACGATGCCTTTTGGACGCAAATCAAAGTGCGCCAGCACCAGCTTGGCGATTTCCGCGTCAGGAATCACGCCCGTGCCTTCCGTGTAGACGGTGATGTTGATCGGCTTGGCCACGCCGATGGCGTAGCTGACCTGCACCTGGCATTGGCGCGCCAGGCCGGCCGCGACGATGTTTTTCGCCACGTAGCGGGCCGCGTAGGCTGCCGAACGGTCGACTTTCGATGGGTCCTTGCCCGAGAACGCGCCGCCGCCGTGCGGGGCTGCGCCGCCGTAGGTGTCGACGATGATCTTGCGGCCGGTCAAGCCGCAATCGCCTTGCGGACCGCCGATGACGAAACGGCCCGTCGGGTTGACGAGGAATTTGGTCTCCGTCAGCCATTCGCGCGGCAGGATCGGCTTGATGATTTCCTCGATGACGGCTTCTTCGATCTGCTTGTGCGAGATTTCCGGCGCATGCTGGGTCGACAGCACGACCGTGTGCACGCCGACGGGACGGCCATCGACGTAGCGCAGGGTCACTTGCGATTTCGCATCCGGACGCAGCCATGGCAAACGGCCATCCTTGCGCAGCTGCGACTGGCGCTCGACCAGGCGGTGCGCGTAGTGGATGGCGGCCGGCATCAGCTCGGCCGTTTCATCGCAGGCATAACCGAACATCAAGCCCTGATCGCCAGCGCCTTGATCCAGGTCAATACCCGCGCCTTCATCGACGCCTTGCGCGATGTCCGGCGACTGCTTGTCATAGGCCACCAGCACGGCGCAACCCTTGTAGTCGATGCCGTATTCCGTGTTGTCGTAGCCGATGCGTTTGATGGTTTCGCGCGCAACTTGAATATAATCCACATTGGCGTGCGTGGTAATCTCGCCAGCCAGCACCACCAGACCCGTGTTGCACAGGGTTTCTGCAGCCACGCGGGCGGCCGGATCCTGGGTCAGGATGGCGTCAAGGATGGCGTCGGAAATTTGATCGGCAACCTTGTCGGGATGGCCTTCCGAAACGGATTCGGAAGTGAAGAGATAGTCGTTTGACATTGCAAGCTCCTGTTTACTATGTGAATGTTCTGTCGCAGTAAAGAGGATTTTGCCTGCGACGCTTTAGCGATATTTATATTCCGCTTCGCAAGTTGTCTATTAACTCAGCGGTTACTGCATACGTGGTATTTTACGCTTCTTAAAAAATTTTGGCACAGCAACACGCCATTCCTGGAAACCGCTTATACATGTTAGTCCCAATTTTCCGCTTCTTGTCCATCTTTCCCCTGCCCGTCCTGCATGGCCTGGGCGCTGCGCTCGGCTGGGTGATTTACGCCATTTCCCCGTCCTACCGCCGCCGCATGCGCGAGAACATGCAGGGTGCGGGGTTTTCGCAACACTTGCACACGGCCGTGGCCGAAGCGGGCAAGAGTGTGCTGGAACTGCCCTTCATCTGGTGCGCGCCGGCCGAGCGCGTGGCGCGCCATGCGACGGTGGAAAACTGGGAACTGGTGGAAAAAGCCCTGCAGCACGGCCGCGGCATCGTCTTCCTCACGCCGCACCTGGGCTGCTTTGAAATCGTCGCCCAGCAAATCGCGCTGCGCACGCCGCTCACCGTGATGTACCGTCCGCCCAAGCGCGCCGCCTTGAAACCGCTGATCGAAGGGGCCCGTGCGCGCGAAAACCTGATGCTGGCGCCAGCCAATATGTCGGGCGTGCGCATCTTTGCCAAATGCCTGAAAAAGGGCCAGCCCATCGGCCTGCTGCCCGACCAGGTGCCGCAGGAAGGCGAAGGCGTGTGGGCCGATTTCTTCGGCCGCCCCGCCTACACCATGACCCTGCCGGCCAAGTTGGCGCAGATGGGCGGCGCCGAAGTCATCATCACCTACGCGGAACGCCTGCCGGGCGGGCGCGGCTATGTTGTGCATTTCGTGCCGTTCACCGAGTCGCTCGACAGCACTTCGGCCGAGCAGGCGCGCACCATCAATGCGGCCATGGAGCAATTGATCGCGCGCAGCCCGGCGCAATACCTGTGGAGCTACAACCGCTATAAAGTACCGCGCGGCGCACCGCCGCCCACTCCCGCGATACCCGATACCGCCGGGGAGCAGGCATGAGACTGCTGATCGCCTTCATGTGGCTGCTGCACTGGCTGCCTTTACCCATCCTCGGCCGCTTCGGCGTGGCCGTCGGCAGCGTGCTCTTCATCGCCATGCCCACACGGCGCAGGATCGCCCTGACGAATCTGCGCCTGTGCATGCCGGAATTGACGGAGCAACAGCGCGTGGCCCTGGCGCGCCAGCATTTCCAGGCGTATTCGCGCAGCGTGTGGGAGCGCAGCATCCTGTGGTGGTCGTCGGAAGCGCGCCTGAACCGCCTGATCAAGAAGGTACCCGCCTTCCCGGGCCAGCAGATCGCGGCCAAGCCCACCATCCTGCTGTGCCCGCACTTTGTCTGCCTCGACGTGGCCGGCGCCGCCACGGCCATGGAAATTTCCGCCTCGTCGATGTACGTGCAGCAAAAGAACGCCGCCTTCGATCAGGCCCTGCGCAACGGCCGTTCGCGCTTCAAGCCGCCCAAGCTGTTTACGCGCCAGGACGGCATCAAAACAATTCTGCGCGCGCTGCGCGACGGTTTGCCGTATTTCATGCTGCCGGACATGGATTTCGGCGAGAAGGATGCGGAATTCGTGCCCTTCTTCGGCGTGCCCGCCGCCACCCTGACGGCCACGGCGCGCCTGGCGCTGGCCGCCAAGGCGCAGGTCATTCCCGTCATCGCCACCTTCCTGCCCAACTACCAGGGCTGGCAAGTGACCTACTATCCGGCGTGGGACGATTATCCGGGCGACGACATCACGGCCGCCACGCGCCGCATGAACGAGTTCATCGAGGAGCGCGTGCGCGAAGCGCCGGCCGAGTATTTCTGGACACATAAACGCTTCAAGACGCGCCCGGAAGGCGAAGCGTCGTTCTATAACCAGCACAAGTGATACGGCAGACCATGAAACTCCACTTTACCAAGATGCATGGCGCCGGCAATGACTTCATCGTCATCGACGCCATCAACCAGGATATCGATTTCACGCCAGCCCAGTGGCAGCGCCTGGCCGACCGCCGTTTCGGCATCGGCGCCGACCAGATCCTCGTGGTGGAAAAGCCGCGCCTGCCCGGCTGCGACTTCCGCTACCGCATCTATAACAACGATGGCGGCGAAGTCGAGCAATGTGGCAACGGCGCGCGCGCCTTCGTCAAGTTCGTCAGCGAAAAAGGGTTATCCAGCAAGGCCAGCATCCGCGTGGAAACCATGGCCGGCGTCATCGCGCCGCGCCTGGAACTCGACGGCAGCATCACGGTCGACATGGGCGCGCCCGTGCTCGAGCCCGCGCTGGTGCCGTTCGATGCGGCGGGACTGGACGGCGTGACGGAGGGCAGTGATCTGCTGTGGCCGCTGGACCTGGCGCTGCCGGGCAACGATACAACCGTGCTGGTGTCCGTCGTGTCGATGGGCAACCCGCATGCCGTGCAAGTGGTCGACGATGTCGACGCGCAAGACCTGGAAACGACGGGCCCGCGCATCGAGCACCACCCGCGCTTTCCCCGCAGAGTCAACGCCGGCTACATGCAGATCGTCAACCGCCAGCACGTGAAACTGCGCGTGTACGAGCGGGGCGCGGGCGAAACCCTGGCGTGCGGCACGGGCGCCTGCGCCGCCGCCGTGGCCGGCATCCGTCGCGGCTCGCTCGATTCCCCCGT
The DNA here is from genome assembly GCF_001445815.1 of Janthinobacterium sp. Ant5-2-1. Lineage (NCBI taxonomy): Bacteria > Pseudomonadati > Pseudomonadota > Betaproteobacteria > Burkholderiales > Oxalobacteraceae > Janthinobacterium > Janthinobacterium sp. Ant5-2-1. The sequence goes on from NZ_LNCE01000106.1 coordinate 38,959, forward strand.
GCGCATCAGCGCGCGCGGCGGCGAACTGTCGATCGCCTGGCAAGGCCCCGGCCATCCCGTGCTGATGACGGGCCCGGCCGTGACCGTGTTCGAAGGCACGATCGAGCTGTAATCAACGCTGCATCATGCCGCCAGGAACTGCTGATCCTGCGCGACATCAAGCTCGGCCAGGTAGCACTTCAGGCGGTACAGGCGCTGCCGGTAATTGCCTTCTGGACCATCGATGCCGCAATCGACGCGCTCGAACAGGCGCACCACCTGGTCGAGCAGCTGGCGCTCCTGCGCCGTGCGGATCAGCACCAGGCGCCGCTTGCCGCGCCCATGCGTGGCGCTGATATCGATCAGCAAACAATGCCCCTGGTCGGCCGCGTGGATATCGAGCAGCAGCGCCTCGGCACGCGACAGATGAAAGCAGCGCGCCAGCGCCAGGCGCGCCGCCAGCAGGGGATGGTTCTGGCCCAGCTGGCGCAAATGCCCATCGGCGTGCATGGCGGCACACTGGCCCCAGTCGCCGGGCTCGCCTTGCGGCGCGATTTTCGCCAGCGCCGCTTCCGCTTCACTGCTGCCTTGCGCCTGCGCCTGCAGCAGCCAGTACGCAGCCCGCACATCGTTGTTGACGCCATCGCGGCGGTTACGCCAGGCATGCATGCCGCACTCGAGCTGGGCCGGGCCATGCCCCAGGTCGGCGGCACGCTCCAGGCAGAAATGGGCCTCGACCACATTGCGCTGGGAAAATTCCGGTTTCGTATAAATGCGCGACAGCACGAACCAGGCTTCGGCCAGCCCCTGTTCGCCAGCCTGCGTCAGCCAGCGCACGGCACGCTTGAAATTGGCCGCGCCATTGCGCGTGGCCAGGCGTCGGCCGTGCGCATCCATGCGCGCATAGCCGAGCCCCAGCTCCAGTTGCGCCGTGCGGTCGCCGCCATGCGCGGCCAGCTCGCAGCACTGCCAGCCCTCGGCATCGCCGCCAGGCGCCAACGCCTGGGCACAACGCGACAGCAACAGCACCTGCTGCGCGTCGAGGGCGATCGTGCGCGTACCGGCCGCAGCCTGGCGCTGCAACAGCTCGCGCGCCAGCGGCAAGCCTTTCGACAGGAAGCCCGCATGGTTGCCCTGGCTCCACGCCTGCTCCAGCCAGGCGTGCAGCGGCGTGTCGCCATCGATGGCTTGCCTGTCAGCGGCGCTGGTGTCGGGCCCCGGTGTCGCGGATGATTTTTCTTGCAGGGATAACAACCATTGCGCATCGGGCAAACCGGCGCGCACGGCGGCGTCGAGCGCCACGCGCGCCTTGGCGCGCAAGGCGTCACAGTGACTGGCGGCATTGCCCAGCACCAGTTGCGCCAGCACCAGGCCCGCCTGCACCAGACCCGCATCGAACGCTTGCGCGTAATAGGGGATCAGCGCCTTGGCTGCCGGTTGCGCCACTTCGAAAGGCACGTGGGTGCCTATCAGCAAGCACGCTTCTTCGCTATCCTCCTGGGCCGCCCGCGCCAGCCAGTGCAAGGCGGTCGGCAAGCTTTGCGGCACCCCCTGGCCAAACAGATACACCCGCCCCAACGCCAGCTGGCAAGCTACATCGCCAGCACGTGCGCCCTTGATCAATCCTAATGTTTCGCGATTTGCCATCGATTCTCGATATTGAGTCAATGATTCTAATAATAGTAAGCCGTCTCCAGGCCCATCAGTGCAGGCCTTCCCTTAGTGTAACGTCCTTGTGTCATAAATCCGCCAAAGCGGACTCAAGAACTTGATTCAACGCAACAATGTCCTGGCCCGGACATGCCAAGATTGCAAGGCGCCGCTACGGTGGCGATGGGAGAACGCTGGCCATCGGCGCACGAGTGGCAAAAATCGCGCGTTACAAAAATACAACAGGGGCATGCAGTTATGCCGCTTTTCACCAATCTTTTCACGCACATTTGACCAATCCCGCACGTCTTGCGCGCCGACGAATTAAGGTTCATTCATCGAAACGCGACAGTTAGCGCATTTCAATCTGCTCGGATCTCGGACGGAACTCACTTTTAATAGGGAATAAGACATGAAAAAATCACTCGTTGCCCTCGCACTCTTCGGCGCCTTTGCCGCAACCGCACAAGCGCAGTCGTCCGTCCAAATCTACGGCACGATCGATGCAGGCCTGGGTAAAGCGACTGGTTCGACCACCGCCGTCACCAAGCGCGACAACAACAAACTGGGCTTCAAGGGTACGGAAGATCTGGGCAATGGCTTGAAAGCTATTTTCCAACTGGAAATTCGCTATGAGTCCGACACCGGCACCGTAGAAAACACGTCGGGCGCCAATTCGCGTCCGCTGTTCCAGGGTCAAAGCCGCGTCGGCCTGCAAGGCGACTTCGGTACCGTACGCCTGGGCCGTGGCCTGACCGCTTTCCAGGAAACGAGCACCGGTTTCGAACCATGGTCGGGCATGCCTACGCCAGCCGGTTTCCAGACCGACCTGACCGTTGCCGGCTACACCAGCGATCCGCTGAGCGCACCAGGCAACTCGCGTAACCGCTTCTCGAATGCCGTGTTCTACAACTCGCCAGTCATCAGCGGCTTCCAGTTCAACGCCACCGTGGCCGCCAAGGAAGCGAACAACAACGCCGCCGTTGCAGCCACCGTGCGCAACCTGACGACGAACGCCACCGGCAACTTCGCCCTGCCAGCCAATGTGGCGCCAGCGTCGAACCCGTACTCGGTGTCGGCAACCTACAACAACGCCCAGTTCGCCGCCATGGCTGCCTACGAGCGTAACGGCCTGCAAGCCAAGCTGTGGTCGGTTGGCGCATCGTTCAACCCGATCGCGGAATTGAAACTGATGGCATCGTACCAGCATCAGGATGACGGCAATTTCAAAATCGTCAATACCGACACCAAATCGTGGGTGCTGGGCGCCAACTATGACGTCGGCCCAGGCAAGATCCGCGCTGGCTACGGTCAAAAAACGCCGGACGGCGTCGCCAAGACCAAGCAGGCATCGCTGGGCTACGACTACAATCTGTCGAAGCGTACCTACTTGTACGCAGATATTTCGAACAAGAAGTCGGCTAGCGTCACCAACTACAACAACACCACCTCGGTCAACTACATCGGCCTGGGCTTACATCACAACTTCTAATGCCCCACAATCACCCTTCGTGGGTGATTGCTGAGCAAGGAATGCAAAGCGGCATGGGCAACCATGCCGCTTTTTTCATGGGCACACGGAAAATGCACGGGCGCCGCGCCCTTTGCGCCTAAGCCGCCGCACTCTCGGTTAGAATGAAGCGTTCAACTTTCACTGACAGACATTCTCAATGACCGCCACACTCGATTCCAGCACCGTCGCCCAGTACCTGAGCGAGCATCCGAATTTCTTCGAAGAGCATACCACCCTGCTCGGCGAGGTCAAGCTGAGCAGCCCGCTGACGGGACGCACCATCTCGCTGCAGGAGCGGCAGATGGAAGTGATGCGCGACAAGTACAAGGCGCTCGAGCTGCGCATGTCCAAGCTGAGCCGCGTGGCCGAGGAAAATGGCGATATCGCCAGCAAGTTCCACGGCTGGAACCAGGCCATGCTGCAGGTGCGCAACGATGCGGATATGCCGCGCGTGCTGGTCGACGCCTTGCAAAGCAATTTCGACGTGCCCTACGTCAGCCTGCGCCTGTGGCAAGTGTTGCCGGAACATGCCGACGGCTGGTTCACGGAAGATGTGACGGCCGACGTGCGCATGTTCGCCAACAGCCTGCAAACGCCGTACTGCGGCAGCAACCGCGATTTCGAAGCCGTGCACTGGCTGCAGGCGGACAAAATCGAATCGACCGTCATGATCGCCCTGCGCGCCCCGAACACCACGGGCACCTTCGGCTTGCTGGTGCTGGGCTCGCCCGACAGCGAACGCTTTACGTCGAGCATGGGCACGGACTTCCTCGTGCATATCGGCGCCACGGCCAGCGCCGCCCTGGCCGCGCTGCGCGCCGGCTCGCCAGCCTGAGAACGCCGTGGGTGACGCGCGCGGCAAGGCCGAGTGGCTCGACGCCTACCTGGCGCAGCTGGCCACGCAGCGCAAGCTGTCGCCGCATACCCTGGACGCCTACGGGCGCGACCTGCGCGCCTTGCTGGAGCTGAGCGGCAATACGCCGTGGACGGCATTGGCGCACAACGAAGTGCGCCGCTACACGGCCAAGCTGCACGCCGGCGGCCTCGACCCGCGCTCGATCGCCCGCAAGCTGTCGTCGTGGCGGGGCTTTTTCAACTGGCTCAGCGGTGAAACGGCGCTCGACGCCAATCCCGTCGACGGCATCCGCGCCCCCAAGCGGGCCAAGACCTTGCCCAAAGCCCTGTCGGTGGACGACGCCGTGCGCCTCGTGGCGCCTGCGCAACACCAGCAAGGCGCCGCCGAGCCGGAGCAACTGTGCAACCGCGCCATGTTCGAACTGCTGTACTCGAGCGGCTTGCGCGTGTCTGAACTGACCAGCCTGGACACCCATTACTGCAAGGCCGAGAGCGGCCAGCCCGCCTCGCTGGGCTGGCTCGACATGGCCAGCTTCGAAGTCATCGTCACGGGCAAAGGCAGCAAGATGCGCAAGGTGCCCGTCGGCAAGGCGGCCCTCGTGGCCCTGACCGCCTGGCTGGGCGTGCGCCCGCCGGCCGCCGATGGCAGCGCTGCCTTGTTTCTCAGCACGCGCGGCACGCGCATCTCGCCGCGCGTACTGCAGCTGCGCCTGAAGGCGCACGCGCTGGCCAGCGAAATTCCCGCCAACGTGCACCCGCACGTGCTGCGCCACTCGTTCGCCTCGCACGTGCTGCAATCGTCGGGCGACTTGCGCGCCGTGCAGGAAATGCTGGGCCATTCCAGCATCACCTCGACCCAGGTCTACACGGCCCTCGATTTCCAGCACCTGGCGCACGTGTATGACCAAGCGCACCCGCGCGCCAAGGTCAAGTAGACAACCGCGCCCCTTGGCCAGCCTGATCCATATCAAGCGGATCGGCCCGCATTTGCAAGCTTTTGCAAAATTCCGGCATAATCGTCCGCATTCTTCCGCTTGCGCGGCGGCACCACCGATTACAGCATAGGCATCCTTCATGGCACTGATTCCAACCACCATCCTCACCGGCTTCCTGGGCGCAGGCAAAACCACCTTGCTCAACCGCATACTGCAGGAAGACCATGGCATGCGCATCGCCGTGATCGAAAACGAGTTTGGCCAGGAAAACATCGACAATGAAATCCTGGTGCAGGATAGCAACGAGCACATCATCGAGATGAACAACGGCTGCATCTGCTGCACCGTGCGTGGCGACCTGATCGTGGGCCTGACGGAACTGGCGCGCAAGCGCGACGCCGGCCTGCTGGCATTCGACCGCGTCGTCATCGAAACGACGGGCCTGGCCAATCCCGGCCCCGTGGCGCAAACCTTCTTTGTCGACGAAGAAGTGGGCAGCCACTACATGCTCGACGCCATCATCACGGTGGTCGATGCCCGCCATGCCATGAAACAACTCGATGAATACGAGGAAGCCCAGCGACAAGTGGGCTTTGCCGACAAGCTGCTGCTGTCGAAAACCGACCTCGTCGGTGAAGGGGATGTGGCTGCCCTGACCCGCCGCCTGAAGCGCATCAACCCCCGCGCCCCCATCGCCAAGGTTGATTTCGGCCGCGCCCCGCTGGCCGAAGTGCTCGACATCCGCGGTTTCAACCTGAATGAAAAACTGGAACTGGATCCGGATTTCCTCGCCACGGAAACGGCGCACGTGCACGATCATGACCATGCGCACGACCACGATCACGCCCATGAGCACGCACATGAGCACACTGCGGCCTGCGCCACCGATTGCGGCCACGCCGACCACCACCATGCGCAGCACAGCGACGATATCGCCGCCTTTGTTTTCAAGAGCACGCAACCGTTCGACAGCGCCAAGCTCGACGAGTTCCTCGGCGGCCTGGTGCAAGTGTATGGCCCGCGCATGCTGCGCTACAAGGGCGTGCTGTTGATGCAGGGCGCCGAGCGCAAGGTGGTCTTCCAAGGCGTGCATCAGCTGATGGGCAGCGACCTGGGTGCCAAATGGGGCGAAAACGAAGTACGCGGCAGCAAAATGGTGTTTATTGGCAAAAATCTACCAAAAGACATTTTTATTCGCGGACTCGAACAATGTTTGGTATAAACTAGCCGGGTTTTGCAAAGTATCCGTTGCAAAGCAGAAACAAAAGGGAAAGTTAAGCACGCTTTCCCGCTGTCCGACACCCATCTTGCTGGTATAAACCAACAAGTAGCCGTCTCTGATCGGCTAGTCAACAAATCGGGATGGCAATATAAAGCAAAGCGTGCCAAAATCAGCGACGAAAACGGCCCATGTCGTTCGCCTGTCATGAAATGCTGGCAAACTGCCGCTGGCCGCATGCCAGGCATGCAACCGATCCACCCAACACGCCTGTTGACGCGCGCATAGCGCGACTGGCATAGAGCGGTAAAAAGTTATCAACATGGCACCTTAGCCGGCCGGTAGTCCTGGCTTACACCGGCAAGCCAAGGTCGCACGCAGTACAGCGGGACAGCAATGCCAAGCGGAACCTGTACAGTTGCTCGGTATCGCCGCATCAACTGATCAATTTGAAAACTCTGTCGTATCGAAGGTAAGCGAAGTTATGACCAAAACTAATAAATCGACCCCGGCCGCCAACCAAGACATCCCTCTCATCAGCGAAGATCAAATTCGCGCCATGAGCGAAGATGACTACATGAATCCGGCACAACTGGCATTCTTCAAGGCGCGCCTGCAGCAGCTTGAAAAAGACCTGCTGAAAAACGCCGGTGAAACCACGGAACACTTGCGTGAAACCGTGCTCGTACCGGACCCTGCCGACCGCGCAACCATCGAGGAAGAGCATGCGCTGGAACTGCGCACGCGCGACCGCGAGCGCAAATTGCTGAAGAAAGTGCAGCAATCGATCGCCAGCATCGACGCCGGCGACTATGGCTGGTGCGAAGAAACGGGCGAGCCTATCGGCATCCCGCGCCTGATCGCCCGTCCGACCGCCACCCTGTCGCTGGAAGCCCAGCAACGGCGCGAACTGAAGCAAAAACTCTACGGCGACTGATCGCCCTGCCCCTTGCGCGGCCGCCCCGGCGGCCCCGCGATGGCGAAAAAAAAGCATGCAACCTTCGGTTGCGTGCTTTTTTTTCGTCCCGCGCCGACTACACTGAAGCAGGCACGGCAGCGGCAAGTGCCGCTTGCAATTGCCTTTTCCATCCCCACTTTTGAAGCATGGGCGCGCAATCGCATGGCCTTGCACGCATCGGCACGAATCTTTTGAGGTCACTATGGAACAATTTCACGGCACCACCATCCTCTGCGTCCGGCGCGGCAAGCAAGTCGCCCTGGGCGGCGACGGCCAGGTAACGCTCGGCAACATCGTCATGAAGGGCACTGCCCGCAAAGTGCGTAAGTTGTACCAGGGCAAAGTCCTGGTCGGCTTTGCCGGCGGCACCGCCGACGCTTTTACCCTGCTCGACCGCTTCGAAGGCAAGCTGGAAAAACACCAGGGCAATCTGCTGCGCGCCTCCGTCGAACTGGCCAAGGACTGGCGCACCGACCGCGTGCTGCGCCGCCTGGAAGCGATGCTGCTGGTGGCCGACAGCGAATCGACCCTGGTCATCACGGGCAATGGCGACGTGCTGGAACCGGAAGACGGCATCGGCGCCATCGGCTCGGGCGGCACCTACGCCCAGTCGGCCGCCAAGGCGCTGCAGGAAAACACGGACTTGTCGCCGGCCGACGTGGTCAAGAAATCGCTGACCATCGCCGCCGAACTCTGCATTTATACGAACATGTCGCACATCATCGAGACGCTCGACTAAGCACGCCCCGAGCACAGAATAGAAAGCCAACTATGATCATGAACATGACCCCGTCGGAAATCGTTACCGAACTCGACAAGCACGTGGTGGGCCAGGCCAAGGCCAAGCGCGCCGTCGCCATCGCCCTGCGCAACCGCTGGCGCCGCCAGCAGGTGGCCGAGCCCCTGCGCCATGAAATCACGCCCAAGAACATCCTCATGATCGGCCCCACGGGCGTCGGCAAGACGGAAATCGCGCGCCGCCTGGCCAAGCTGGCCGAGGCGCCGTTCATCAAGATCGAAGCGACCAAATTCACGGAAGTCGGTTATGTGGGCCGCGACGTCGACACCATCATCCGCGACCTGATCGACATCGGCATCAAGCAGACGCGCGCGCTGGAAATGAAGAAAGTGCGCGCACGCGCCGAAGATGCGGCCGAAGACCGCGTCATCGACATCCTCGTGCCGCCGGCGCGCGACTTCGGCTTCACGCCGAATACGGCCGCGGCCGTGGACACGGGCAGCGGCGACAGCACGCGCCAGACCTTCCGCAAGCGCTTGCGCCAGGGCGAGCTCGATGACAAGGAAATCGAGATCGAACTGGCCGAGGCGGGCCCGCAGATGGAAATCATGGCGCCGCCCGGCATGGAAGAAATGACGGAGCAGATCAAGTCCATGTTCTCGGGCGTGGGCGCGCAGCGCAAGAAGGCGCGCAAGGTCAAGATCAAGGAAGCCTTGAAACTGCTGGTCGAGGAAGAAGCGGCCAAGCTCCTCAACGAAGATGAACTGAAACAGAAGGCCATCCAGAACGTCGAGCAGAACGGCATCGTCTTCCTCGATGAAATCGACAAGATCGCCTCGCGCTCGGAGTCCGGCGGCGCCGACGTCTCGCGCGCGGGCGTGCAGCGCGACCTGCTGCCGCTGGTCGAGGGCACGACCGTCAACACCAAGTACGGCATGATACGCACGGACCACATCCTGTTCATCGCCTCGGGCGCCTTCCACCTGTCGAAACCGTCGGACCTGATCCCGGAACTGCAGGGACGCTTTCCCATCCGCGTGGAGCTGGAATCGCTGTCGATCTCGGACTTCGAGCGCATCTTGACCAGCACCGACGCCTGCCTGACGATGCAGTACGAAGCCTTGCTGGCAACGGAAAACCTGAAACTGCAGTTCGCGCCGGAAGGCATCACGCGCCTGGCGGAAATCGCCTACTCGGTTAACGAGCGCACGGAAAACATCGGCGCGCGCCGCCTGCACACGGTGATGGAAAAACTGCTGGAAGAAGTGTCGTTTACGGCCAGCGAAGGCAGCAGCAGCACGGAAAACCTGCTGGTGATCGATGCCGCGTACGTCAACGAACGCCTGGAAGCGCTGTCGGTCAACGAGGACCTGTCGCGCTACGTGCTGTAAGAAGGAAGGGGGAAACCGATGGCAAACAAGGCATTGGCGACGCGGCAGAAAATGCAGTTCCGCGTCGAACCCTCGCAAAAACCGCGCAACCCGGTCGCCACTGCAGCCCTGCAGCGCGCCGCCGGGGCGCACGTGAAAACCGTGTCAGGCCAGCGCCAGCAGGAAAAACGCCTGCTGGCGAAACTGCTGTTGAAAGTAGAAACGGACAAATAGGCCGCCCGCGGACACCCCTTTTATAGGGCGTCCGCCATCAGGCCACTCTCTGCCGCAGCAGCATCCCCTTAGAAACGGTAGGACGCGCCCAGCGAAAACATGTCGACCTTGGTCGTTTGCTTGCTGTTGTACTTGACGGGCACGCGGTCCCAGTCGAGGTGCAGCGACCAGTTCTGGTTCAGCGCATACGCCGCGCCAAGGCCGTAGGTCAGGCCGATCTTGCTCTTCTTGTCCGAACCGCCGCCCAGATAATCGACCTTGCCCTGCGTGTAGGCCGCGCCGGCGCGGCCACTCAGTGTAAACGCGTCAAACTGGTAACCGAGCACGCCCTGCATGCCGAGGCCCGTGAACTTGCCGCGGCCAGCGCGCTTGCCCGCGTCCGTGTCGAAGCCGGACTTGACCTCACCGCCCATATACCCCACCAGCTCAATCGAAGGCAGGGCCACGCCGCCCTGAAACGGCAACGCGTCGAAACTGTAACCCAGGTAGGCCTTGCCATTGCGCTTGCTGCTTTTATCGCAATCGCTTTGTCCGGCGATGCAATCGAGGCCCGTGCTGGCGCGAAAGCCATAGCTGGCGCCCGCATAGAAGGGACCTGGTGCAGGCTCGGCTGCGGTGGCATGCAGGGGAGCGATGGTGGCCAGCGCCAGCAGCGCTGCGGGGAAACGGAAAGATGGGAACATGGATAACCTCTACAAGTGGATGGATTGCCTGGTTGTAGCGCGCTGCGCGAGCCACAAGCGGGAGTGTCATCTCTTTTGCAGAAAAGTACTATCAGCTTGTGCAAAGTGCCATTAACGGCTACATTCGGTACCGTCATCCGCCACCAAACTTGTAAAAAAGGATATCCCGTGAGCTCACCTGAACTGGTTTTGCGCGTGCTGCGCACCCAACTGCGCGCCGCCGGCATCACGTACAAGGTACTGGCCGAACGCATCGGCATGAGCGAGTCGAGCGTCAAGCGCATGTTTGGCCAGCACGACATGTCGCTGTCGCGCCTGGCCCTGATCTGCAAGGCCTCGGGCATCGCCATGGAAGACGTGCTGCGCGGCGCGGCCGACATCACGCCGCATGCCGACACGCTCACCCTGGTGCAGGAAAAGTCGCTGGTGGCGCATCCGCGCCTGCTGCTGGTGGCGATCTGCTGCCTCGGTCACTGGAGCCTGGAGCAGGTGGTGGAAACGTATGCGCTGACGCAGGCCGAATGCATCGGCTGCCTGGCCGAACTGGACCGCCTGGGCTTGATCGAACTCAAGCCGCTGAACCGCTACAGCCTGCGCGTCTCGAACGCCTTCCACTGGCTGGCCGACGGCCCGGTGCAGCAGTACTTCCGCGAACACGTGGTGGCCGATTATTTCAGCGGGCATTTCGACGGCGCCGGCGAAACCCTGATGTGCATCCCGGCGCGCCTGTCGCTGTCGAGCGCACAGGAACTGGTGCAAAAGATCCGCCAGCTGGCCGAGGAACTGGCGCGCCTGCACCAGAACGACCGGCGCCTGGCGCCCGCCGAGCGCGATGGCTTTACCCTGCTGCTGGGCTTTCGCTCATGGGAATTTGCCGCCTTCACGGCCCTGCGCCGCAGCTCGGCGGCGGCAGCTCCGGCGGCTCCTTACCAGACCGGTCCCAGGAACAGATAAAACGTGCTCTCGCCGCCCTTCGATGCGCCCGAAGCCATGTACACGGGGCCGAAGCGCGTATCGACGGAAATGAAAGCGCTGCTGGCCTGCGTGAACTTGGTGGATTTCCAGCGCTCGCTTTGATCGAAGCCGCCACCCATTTCCAGCGAAAAGCCGGCCCGCACGGCACCGCCCAGGGTGCTGGGCAGGGAACCGATGCGGCGCGCCATCACGAAGCGCGCCAGGGCCACGCTGCGCCCCGTCACCGATTCGAACTGCGTGCCTGACAGGCGCAGGAAGCCGCCCAGGCTGAGCGGCGCCTCGCCCCGCTGCGCGCGCGCCCATTCGCCATACACGTGGCCGGCCCAGTTGCCGCGGCTAAAAGCCTGCATGCCGGTGATGGAAGAGCGGCCCAGGGCCGCTTCGCCCGAACCCGTGCTCGAATCACGCGTCCAGGTAGCGTCCACCAGCATGCCGCGCGTGGGGAAACCCGGCGAATCGAGCGTATCGACGCGCAGCTGCACAAACTGCGTGGTGCCCAGTGCGCGCGACTCCGGCAGCGTAGGGTCGGCCGGAATCGCCAGCCTGCCCTTGACCTCCGTGCGCGTGACGCCAAACCGCAGATCACCCCAGGTACCGAACTGGCGTCCCAGTACCAGCGCCGCCGTCTGGCCGTTATATGTCACACGGGAGCTGCGCCGGCCCTTGTCGAACAAATCCATCGCCGACGAGCTGTACTGCAGTTCCGGCGCGATATACCACGGGTTGCCGGCCCCAAGCGGCTGCCAGAACTGCACCCCATAGCCGCGCGCATTGCCGATCTGCGCCATGCTGCGCAATTCGCCACCCCAGCTGTTCAAGTTCGAGCGCACGTGCAGCAGCTTCAGGGCAAAGGTATTGCTGTCCCTGAAATCGCTGGCCATTTCCAGGCCCACGCGCAGGCGGTTGCTGGCCCATGGCGCTTCGACGGCCTTGATATTGACCGTGCGCTGGTCGCCCGCGTCGACCACTTCCGTCTCCACGCGCGCCACGTCGCCACGGCCATACAGTCTGGCGGCCGCCTTGAGCACATCTTCCTGGCTGACCGACTGCCCTTCCACCAAGCCCGATTGGGCCTGCAGGATGCGCGGATTGATTTCGCCTTCGCTCTCCACTGCCAGGCGCGTGAGCGGCAGGGCCACGTCCAGCAGGGCCGGCGCCGCCAGGCGCAGCTGCTCGCGCGCCGCATACTGCTCCGGCGGCAGGGCCAGCGGCGCCAGGCGGGCGGCCAAGGCTTGCGCCGCCTGTTCGCCGGCGCGCATGGCGCGCGCATAGTTTTCAAAGTCGAGGAAACTGACGCCCGTCAGGTCGGGCGCCACCAGGATATCCTGCGGCTGCAGCTCCTTGAGCGAGCGCTGCACGTTCTGCTCCGTGAGGATTTGCAGCATCTGCTGCGCCACACCGATGGCGCTGCCCAGCTCTTTTTCCGGCGCCAGCGGCGTGCCCACGTTGACGGCGATGATGATGTCGGCGCCCATGGCGCGCGCCATGTCGACGGGCAGGTTGCGCACCAGGCCCCCATCGACCACCAGCCGGTTATTCACGCGCACGGGGGCAAACACGCCCGGCACGGCCAGCGAGGCGCGCATCGACAGGAACAAAGGCGTGTCGACCAGTTCCACCAGTTCGCCATTGACCAGGTCCGACGCCACCGAGCGGAACGGCAGCGGCAGCTGGCTGGCGGGGCGGTCGCGCATGCCGGCTGGCAGCAGCCGGTTCAAGGCCATTTCCAGCGCCGCATTGCTGGCCGCCGCCGGCGGCGTGGAAATGCCATTGCGGCTGGTGCCAAACTCGATGCGCGACGGCAGCAATAAATCTTCCTCGCGGCGGCGGAACGCCAGTTCGTCGCGCGGCGGCCGGTCGGCCACCACGCGCGCCCAGTTGGTCTCGCGCGCCATCTTTTCCAGGTCCGCCACGGAAGCGCCGGCCGCATACGCGCCGCCCACCACGCCGCCCATGCTGGTGCCGACCACCATGTCAATCGGCACATGCAACTCCTGCAGTACTTTCAATACGCCGATATGCGCGAGGCCGCGTGCGCCACCGCCCGACAGCACGAGGGCGATGCGCGGACGCGCCGGCACAGGCGCGGGAACGGCCACGGTGGAAACGGGGGAAGGCGTGGCGGCGGGAACGTCGGCTGCGGCGCCGGCTTGCGGCAAGGCGCACAGCGCCGCCACGCAGCCCGCCAGGACGGCACGGATCGAAAACATGAGGACTCCTGTCGCGATGGCGGCACGGCGCCATCGGCAAAATACGATAAGAACGGCGTTAATTCGACGGCGGCGTGCTGCTGGTCACTTGCGGCGCCGCCGGCATGATGGTGGCCGGACGCTGCTGCTCCATCGGCAGCGGCGGCGGCACCAGGTTCGATGCCGGCGCCGGCGCCGCTGCAGCCGTTGGGGTGGCGGACACTGGTCCCGGCAAGGCCAGCGCCTTGTCGTCGGCCACCAGGTCGATGCGCTTGCTCACGCCGCCATCGCGCAGCAGCACGTGGCGCGCATGCACTTCCAGCACCGTCACGCCGGGCACCACCTCGGCGCCCTCCGGCAAGGCCACGGACGGCTTGCCATCGGTCGAGATGATGGCCACGCTGCCGCGGCCATTGCCGGCGGCGACCACGCCCTTGAGCTGGTAGTTGCTGGCCGTGGCCACGCTGACCTGGCCGCCGAACAGCGAAGCACCCGCCTCCACGCTGGCATCCTGCACCACCGGCACGGCGGGCGGATTGATGGGGCGCTGCGGCGCCTTGAACAGCTGCATGGCCCAATAGGCCAGCGACACGGACAGCGCCACGACGGCGAGCAAACTTGTAAATTGAGGCAAACGCTTCATGGCTTCCTTGGGTTTCTTATCTGACGAGCTGATTGATTTCGATAATCGGCATCAGCACGGCCAGCACGATCAGCAGCACCACCACGCCCATGGCCAGGATCAGGGCCGGCTCCAGCAGGCCGGCGATGGTCAGCGTGCGGCGTTCCAGGTCCTGCTCCTGCGCGCTGGCCGCGCGTTCCAGCATGGCCGGCAGCTCGCCCGTGATTTCACCGGCGCGTATCATGTGGATCAGCATCGGTGGAAAGTGCTTTTGCGCCGACAGCGCGCGCGCCAGGCTGACGCCCTCGCGCACGGCGCCGCTGGCGTCAGTCACCAGTTCCTGCATCGCCACGTTGGTAAGCGTGTCGCGGCTCGTGTCGAGCGCGCGCAGGATCGGCACGCCGGACCCCGTGGTGATGGCCAGCGTGCTGGCAAAGCGCGCCGTATTCAGGCTGCGCTCGAACTTGCCGTACAAGGGGGCCGTCAGCAGCCAGGTATGCCAGCGCCGTTTCAGGGCCGGCTGCTGCAGCGCGCGGCGCCAGGCGAACCAGGCGCCGGCCAGGATCACGGCCACGATGAGGCCATAGTTGCGCACGAAGTCCGACAGCGCCAGCATGATCACGGTGAGCATGGGCAGCTTTTGCTTGGTATTGGCGAAAACAGAGACGATCTGCGGCACCACGTAGGTGAGCAGGAAAATCACGATGGAAAACGCCACCACCGTGACGATGGCAGGATACGTAAAGGCCAGCTTGACCTTCTGCACCAGCGCATTGCGCCGCTCGATATAGTCGGCCAGGCGCGAGAGCACGCGCGACAAATGGCCGATCTGCTCGCCCGACGCCACCAGCGCCCGATAGATCTCGGCGAAATCGCGCGGATGGCGCGCCAGCACGTCGGAAAACGCGGCGCCGCCGATCACTTCCGAACGGATCGAGGCGATCAGGTCGCGCAGGTAGGGCCGCTCGGCCTGTTCCAGCAGCGCGGAAAAGGCCTGCTCCAGCGGCAGGCCCGCCTCGAGCAAACTGGCCAGCTGGCGCGTAAACAGGGCCAGCTCGGTGCTGGACAAACGCTCGCCGAAGCCGCGCCGCTTGGTCACGCCGGCGGCGTCGACCTGCGCGGCGATCGGTTCGACGGCCAGCGGCACCAGCCCTTGCACGCGCAGCTCGGCGCGCGCGGAACGGGGACTGTCGGCATTGAGCACGCCCTTGCGGGTGGCGCCTTGCGCGTCGACGGCTTCATAGCGGAATGCGGGCATGGTGGCGGGCCTAGTCTTTGGTCACGCGCAGCAATTCTGCCTGCGTGGTGGTGCCGTCGCGCAGCCAGCGTTCGCCGTCGTCGCGCATGCTCAGCATGCCGTCCTGCAGGGCCACCGTGCGCACTTCCGCTTCCGACGCGCGGTTGTGGATCTGCGCGCGGATCTGCTCCGTCGTGCGCAGCAGCTCGTACACGCCCACGCGGCCCTGGTAGCCCGTCTGGCCGCAATGCTCGCAGCCAACCGCCTGCCAGTATTGCCCGTCAAAGGTTTTGCAGGAGCCGCACAGTTTGCGCACCAGGCGCTGCGCCAGCACGCCCAGGAGCGATGACGACAGCAGGAACGGTTCGATGCCCATGTCGAGCAGGCGCGTGACGGCCGCCGAAGCGTCGTTCGTGTGCAGGGTCGCCAGCACCAAGTGGCCCGTCAGGGAGGCCTGCACGGCGATCTGCGCCGTTTCCAGGTCGCGGATCTCGCCGATCATGATCACGTCCGGGTCCTGCCGCAGAATCGCCCGCAGGGCCTTGGCAAAGGTCATGTCGATGCGCGGGTTGACCTGCGTCTGGCCCACGCCCGCCAGGTCGTACTCGATCGGGTCTTCCACCGTCAGGATGTTCGTCGTCGTCGCGTTGAGCATCGACAGCGCCGCGTACAAGGTGGTCGTCTTGCCCGAACCGGTGGGGCCCGTGACGAGCACGATGCCGTGCGGCTGCGTGATCAGGCCATCGAACTGCGCCAGCATGGGCGCGCTCATGCCCAGGTGCTGCAGGTCGAGGCGGCCCGCCTCCTTGTCCAGCAAACGCAATACAGCCCGTTCGCCATGCCCCGTGGGCAGGGTCGAGACGCGCACGTCGACGGGTTTGCCGCCCACGCGCAGGGTGATGCGGCCGTCCTGCGGCAAGCGTTTTTCGGCGATGTCGAGCTGCGCCATGATCTTGATCCGCGAAATCAGCGAGCCGTGAATGGCTTTACGGGGGCGCACGACGTCGCGCAGGCTGCCGTCGATGCGGAAGCGCACGACGGAGGTCTGTTCGAACGGCTCGATGTGGATGTCGGACGCGCCTTCGCGCAGCGCCTGCGTGAGCAGCGCGTTGATCATGCGGATGACGGGCGCGTCGTCGGACGATTCGAGCAAATCCTCGATGGCCGGCACGTCCTGCAGCAGCTTGGTCAGATCGAGGTCGGCGTCGAATTCATCGGCCATCTGCGAGGCGTCGCCGCCGCCGCCCGCGTAGGCGCCGGCAATGGCCGCATCGAGTTCGCCGCGCGGCAAGACCGTCAGCTGGATCTGGCCGAAACGGCGCGACACTTCGGCAATGGCCGCCGGCGCCGTCGATGCGGCCACCAGCACGTCGACGGGGGCGCCGTCGACGGCGCCGGGCCGGGCCAGCAAGCCGAAATCGCGCGCATAGGCGTAGGGAAGCAGATTACTCATGGCGACCCGATCACTTCTGCGGCTGTTGCTGTTGTTGATATTGCTGCAGCAGCGGCTGCGGCGGCGTGGCCGCGTTGGCCGGCGCGCCTGGCGGCGGCGTCGGCGCCGGCGGTACGGGACGCGTCACCATGCTGCCGCCCACCGGCTGGCCATCCTGCAGGGCCGGCAGCACCGGCGTGCCAAGGTCTTTCAGCATCAAATTGCCCGTGGCCGGGACGGCGGCCGTCTCGGCCGAACGCATGTAGTCGTAGCGGTCGGCCGCCAGGCTGCCGCTTTGCTCCTTGTTGCGCACGATGACGGGGCGCAGGAAGATCATCAGATTGGTTTTCTTGCGCTCGCGCGTCTGGTACTTGAACAGGTTGCCGATCAGGGGAATGTCGCCCAGGCCGCGCACTTTTTCCGCGTTGTCGCCCGTGCTGTCCTCGATCAGGCCGCCGAGCACGATGATCTGGCCATCGTCGGCCAGCACATTGTTTTCGATCACGCGGTTGTTGATGGTGATGCCGCTGACGGCCGACGCCGTGGATTTGTCCACGCTCGACGTCTCGTGATAGATGCCCAGCTTGATGGTGCCGCCCTCGGAAATCTGCGGACGCACCTTCAGGGTCAGGCCCACTTCCTTGCGGTCGATGGTCTGGAACGGGTTCGTGTTGGTGCCGGCCGTGCTGGTGTACTGGCCCGTCAGGATAGGCACGTTCTGGCCCACCTTGATGGTCGCCAGTTCATTGTCCAGGGTAATCAGGTTCGGCGTCGACAGGATATTGGCGTTGCCGTCCGATTCCAGCGCATGCGCCACGGCGCCCAGGCCCAGCGCGCCGTTGATCTGCTTGAAGATGCCGACCGTCAGGCCACCCGTCGGCAAGACCTTGCCGCCGCCCGTGGCGATGGCGGCGATGTTGTTGCTGGTGCCCGAAGCGAACGACTGCAGCGCGCCCACGCGGTAGTTGCTGGTGCTGTCGCCGGAAAGCCCCAGCCACTGCACGCCGAATTCGGACGCCTTGGCCGACGTCACTTCGACGATCAGCGCCTCGATGTAGACCTGGGCGCGGCGCACGTCGAGCTGGTCGATCACGGCGCGCAGGTTGCGGTAGACGGCTTCGTTGCAGGTCAGGATCAGGGTGTTCGTCGACGCATCGGCCTGGATGAAGCCGGCCGCGCCGCCCGACGACAGTTGCTGCGGCCCGTTGTTCAGCGACGCGCCGCCCGTGGTGCCGCTTTGCGTATTGCCGCCCAGGCCAGTGCTGCTCATGCCGCTGTTGTTCTGGCTGATCTGGTTGTTCGTGCTCTGGTTGCTGGTGCCCTGCTGCGCCGACGCGGCCGTGCCGTCCGACGTCACCACCGAGCGCAGGGTCTGCGCCAGCTTGGTGGCGTCCGCGTTTTTCAGGTACACCACATGCACATTGCCCAGCTGCGTGGTGGGCTGGTCCAGCTTCGAGATCAGCGACTTGGCCAGGTTGGCACGCGCCGCCGATGGCGCGCGCAGCACCAGCGAATTGGTGCGCGGGTCGGCCAGCACGGACACCTTGCCCGCGTCCGCCCCTGCGGCGGCGCCCGCATTCCCGCCTTCCATCAACTTGTTCACCATCGAGGCCAGGTCGGACGCGATGGCGTAACGCACGGGGATCACGTCCAGGTCCGTCGACGCGGGCACGTCGAGCGCGGCGATGATCTTCGCCAGGCGCTTGAGGTTATCCGCGTAATCGGTGATCACCAGCGAGTTGTTGCCCGGGTTGGCGTTGATCGTGTTGTTCGGCGAGATCAAGGGGCGCAGCACGGCCAGCAGATTGGCCGACGATTCGTAGTTCAGGTAAAACACCTGGGTGGCGATCTGGTCGCCCTTCACCTGGCTGGCGCCATTGCCCACCTGGGTCGGCACGGATTGCAGCTTGGCGTCCGCTTCCGGCACCACTTTCGCATAGCCGTCGCCGGAGACCACCGCATAGCCTTGCAGGCGCAGCGCGGAGGCCAGCAGCCCGAACGCCTGGGTCTTGCTGATCGACTTTTCCGACACCAGGGTGATCGTGCCCTTGACGCGCGGGTCGATGACGAAATTGATGTTGGTGTAATGGCCCACCGCCTTGATCACCGATTCGATGTCGGCGCCGACGAAATTGAGCGCCGCTTCATCGCCGGGCGCGGCCCAGACGGGCGCCGGCATGCCGGCCACGGAACAGCACAGCAAGGCGGCGGCCGACAGGCGGCGCAGCGAGAAGGAGGAGGTAATGGGGCTCACGGATGGTTTTTTCATTGTCTGAACTCTAAGGCGATGATGTTTTTTTCGCTATTGCTACGGCGCTGTCCCAGCAAATTCAACAAACTCGCCAAGGTCTCTTCATATCCTGCTGCGGCCTGGGCCTGGCCGGAAAACTGCATGCGCCCCTGTTGCAGGCTGCCGCTGCCGTCAAGCAGCAGCGGTCCCTTGATGGAGCGCAGTGTCAACGTCGCCTGCTGCCCCTGCCAATCGAAATCGAGCTCGTAGCTGCCCAGCGGACGCAAGGACGACAGGCGCGACGCCATGTCCGTCATCTGCAAGGTGGTGCGGCCGACGGCGGAAAACTGCCGCTGCTCCAGGGCCAGCTGCAAGGTGCTCCACGACAGGCGCATGCTGCCCGTCGGCGCCACCGTATTCAATGGCGCACCAAGGCCGCCGAGGCCATCGGCCGGCAGCAGCAGGGCCGCCGGGCTCACTTGCCAGTGCGACCACGAGCCGCGCAGGTTCACCGGCTGCGACAGCGCCTGCGGGTTTTGCAGTTCCACGTCCGCCGATCCCCACAGCACCGAGGGCGAAATGCGCCAGCTGAAACGCCCCGGCAGCAGGGGCGTCACGGCGCCATTCGCGCTGGCCGCCCCGCCGATAAAGGCCGAGCCGCGCCACAGGGTACCTTGCGCGTCGCCCAAGGTCAAACGTCCGCCCGTCTGCTTTTCCACGATGCCGGCGACCCAGCTGGCCGGGAAAAACACCAGCAGGGTGACGCAGACGCTGACGATGATGGCCAGCAGCCAGCCAAGCAAGCGCATCATCGTGCCGCGCCCGGGCTCTGGTGCAGGGTAAGGCTGGCGTCGACCAGCCCCGCCTTGCCCTGCGCCGTGATCTTCGCTTCCTGCACCGCCACGCGGCCTTCGCGGCGCAAGCCATCCAGCCACAGCATGACGCTGGCGAACGGCACACCGTTCAGCTGCACGCGCGCATATTCTCCCGTCAGCGACAGCGATTGCGGCGTCAGGCCGCGCGCTTTCAGCGAGGCGTCGAGGCTTTCACGGGCCATGGGAGCGACCTGCACGGGCGCCTGGCGCGCCAGGTCGCCCGCTTCACGGGCCAGCGCCTGCAACTGGGCCGCGTTCTGGCGCAGCTCAGGCAAGCTCTTTTGCAAGGCGATGCGGCCCGTCCAGGCCGGCTCGAAGAATACGGCATAGACGAGGGCCAGTCCCGCCACGACACCGCCGATGGTCAGGAGCTTGCGTTCCTGCGGCGTGCGCTCGGCCCAGAAGGCCTGCACGGCCTGCTGTTGTCCCGCCAGCGCGGCGCGCGCCTTGTTGACTGCTGCACTCATGCTTTTGCTCCCGTGGCCGGCGTGATCTTCCACACGCCCGGCGCCGTTTCATTCAAGGCCAGCTTGCGCGCGGCCAGGCCGTCGCGCACCTGCGCCTGGGCGCTGGCGTCGACCATGTCCGGTTTCAGCTTGACGATCAGGCTGCGCTCGCGGTATTCCAGCGACGCCACCACGCCGCGCCCGGACAGGCCGCCCAGCGCCTCGCCCAAGGCCGCGCTCATGCTCGTAAAATCATCCATGCTGGCTTGCCCGCTTTGCAGGCGGGCGGCGGCGATATTGCGCCGCATCTGTTCCGCTTCCAGGCCATACACGGGCGCTTCGTTCGGATACGCGGCCTTGAAGGTTTGCTGCATCGAGGTGCGCACGGTGGCGGCTTCGCGCTTCAGCCGCATCCATTCGATATTCATGCCCGCCAGGTTGACGACCACGGCCAGCAGCGCCAGGCGCAGCGGCCAGCGCCAGCGGCGCCATTCGGTGGCCGATCCCGTGGCCGTGCCCAGGGCACTCGCCAGGTCCAGCCCCGCATTTTTGGCGCCGGCGATCCAGTGCGTCCAGTGATCCGGCTCCACCGTCACGCCATCCATGCCGGCGGCCAGCTGTTGATACTGCGCCAGCTCGGCCTGCGCCACATAGACCGTCAGCGGCACGTCGCCGGCAAACGCGCGCGTCGTCAGCAGCGCCTGCTGCGGCTGGGCCGGCAATACGAGGCCCAGGCCCTCTTGCGGCGCCTGGCGCAAGGCCAGTTCCAGGCTGTCGCCGCTGGCCTGCAGGGCGGCCGTCACGCTGCCCGGCTGCAAGGGCAGGCACAGCTGCGACGGCAACAGCGCCACCTTGCGCGCGCCCTGCGCCAGCAAGGCTTTCACGAGTACCTCGGCCCAGGCGCGCTGCGCCACGGCCACCGTGCGCATGCCGGACGCGTCGGGCGCACCGGCGGCCAGCAGGCAATCCTGGGCGTCGCCAAGGATGTGTTCTTCCACCAGGCCCGGCAGGGCCGCGCGCAAGCGGGCGCCAGCCAGAGGCGGCGTTTTCAGGCGCAGCAGGGTCACGTCGGCCGCCGCCAGCAGCAGCACGACGCGCTGCGCGCCGGCGATCAGCTGGCCCAGGCTGCCCAGCGGCGCGCTGCCCTGCTGCAGCAGGGCGCCGCCGTCGCCGGCCAGCACGAAGGAGCAGGCAGGCGCGCTGTCGGTGGACGCCTTGGCCGGGTGACGGATATACAATATTGTCAAAGTGACTCGCTTTCAGCTGTTAATTTTCCCGCAACCAGACCAGGCTGGTGGTGCGCTGCGGATCCGTTTTTCGATTGACGAGCGCCACGGCATCAAGGGCGGCACGGTCCAGCCGCACACGGATCACAGTGAGGAAGTAGCGGCTCTTCACATCAAGCTCGATACCTTCGATCACTTGCTTAGCATCAATATTATTCTTGAAGTTTGCCAAATCAACAAACTTTTTACGCGGATTGCTCAAAGTCAGGGCACTGGCCTCGGACAGCGACATCATGGTCACGGCCGACAGCACCTCGGCCGGCGCCGTATTCACGTTCACGGGTGTGATTTCCGGCAGCACGATGACGAAATCGCGCAGTTTCTCGATCATCTGCGGCGTATAGCCGGGCACGGCCAGCAAATCCTCGACCTGCGTGAACGCCACCGGCTCGCTGCTGCCGCCCGTGGCGGGCTTGGCAACGGGCGTCTTGCCATCGGCGCCGCTGTCGGCGGTGCGTGGTTTCGGCCGCGCGCGCAGCACGGCGTCGGCCGTCGCCTGCGCCAGGGAACTATCGAGCTGCAAGTTGGACAGCAGCCGCTGGTACGCCTGCACGTGGGGCTGGCTGACGATGCCCGTGGCGGTGGCCAGGTTGGTGATGTTAAACCGCGCCTGCGCATCGAGCGCGCGGCCCGAGACGGTGGCGTCGAATTTTTCCGTGTCGACCTTTTCGCGGTCCACATAATCGTCAAGCCGCGCTTCCTCGATGGGCGTGGCCCAGACACCATCGGCCGCCGTCAGCATGGGATTGTCCTGGCGCAACCAGAAACGGGCAAAGTCGACCATGCCGCGCATGGCCCACTGCGTCTGCAGGCGCAAACGCTGGTTTTCCATCGAACGCACTTGCACCTGCTGCTGCCAGAATAAACTGGCGACGACGGTGATGGCCAGCGCCGTCAGCAGCAAGGCCGTGATGACGGCGACGCCGCGCTGGCGGGCGGGGAGCTTGATGCGCTTCATCCCGGCCCCAATAAAAAGACCTTGGACAGGCCCGCATCCTGGCCCGGCATCTGCAAGGTCACTTCCAGGCCCGGCACTTGCGTGGAGATGGTGGCGCCCGCCGTCAGCACGTTCCAGGCGCCATTGCTCCAGCCGCGCATGACCATGCTGTCGACGCCGCGCATCAGGGCCACGTCGGCGTTCGAGCTATCGGTATCGTCGCGCGCCGCCTGCCACAGGGTGTCGAGCACGGCCAGGTCGCGCGTGCCGTTCGACTCGCGCCGCGTCAGCACGCCGCCGCGCAGGCGGTAAGTGACCACTTGCAACTGCTGCGGCTCCTGTTCCGACGCGGCCAGGCGCACCAGGGTCAGGCGGTCGTTTTCTGCCGTCAGGTTGGTGCGGCCATTCAGCAGGCTGGTATTCTGGCCGGCGCCGGCCAGGTGGTCGCAATCGCTCTGCATCTGGGCAAACGCCAGCTGCATGCCGCGCGCCTGCTCGAGCTGGCTGGTCAACACTTCGCGCGAACGCATGATGCTGTCCAGGCCGCGCCAGCCCAGCACGGCGACCATGGCCAGGATGCCGATCGCCACGAGCAGCTCGATCAGCGTGAAACCGTCGGCAGGGACAGTGCGGCGCGCCATCAGTCGTTAAAGGAAAGTAACACCAGGCGCACGATGCGCCGGGCTGGATATTGCACGTCGTACACGTTCACGCGCACTTGCCGGATGCGGGGATTCGGCGTGGCCACCACTTCCTCTTCACAGATCAGTTTCAGGTCGCCCTGCGGGCAGTCGACCGTGCGCTTGCCCGTCTGCGGGAAGGTTTTTGCCAGGCGCAGGCGCACCAGATGGTTTTCCGCCGACCAGGTGGCCATCATGGCGCTGCGCAAGCCGTCGCTGTTTTGCGTCAGGCTGCCGACGGCGCGCAAGGAGGCGCCCAGGGCCGTGCCGACGATGACGAGGGCCACCAGCACTTCCAGCAAAGTGAAGCCGGATTGCGAGCCGCGCTGCCGGCGGTGAAATAAGCGCCCCATCATTGCTCGACCGTGAAGTGGCCGATGCCGTCGGCGCGGATGGCCACGCTGCGCTCGCCGCTGGCCAGGGTCAGCACGAAAGGCTTGTCGACCGGTTCGCGGCCGAAGATGATGCGCAGCGGCTGGGCCACGCTGTTCGATGGCTGCACGCTGAGCAGCATGGGCGTGTTGGCAAACGCCCGCTCGCGCAGCAAATCGTCCTGCGTCACGGGTTGCCACAGCTTTTCATTGAGGACCAGGAAACGGTATTGATTTTCGTCCGCCTCGAACGCCACCTGCCGGCTGCGCACGATGGCTTCATCGCGCGCCAGCTGCAGCAGCAGGGCGATGCGCTCCGCTTCCTTCTGCAGCGCTTGCTGGCCATTCGGCATGGCGTTCAGCGACACCAGGCCCAGGGTGACGCCGATGATGACCATCACCACCAGCAACTCGATCAGCGTGAAGCCGCTGGCGCGTGGCCGGGGCAGTGCGCGACCGGTGGTCATGGCTGGCATGCAATGGAAAACTTACAGTTCCCAGGAACCGATATCGGCATCGTCGCCGCTACCGCCGGGCTGGCCGTCGGCGCCCAGCGAGATCAGGTCGACTTCGCCTTTCACGCCTGGCGACAGGAACTGGTACGGGTTGCCCCATGGATCCTTCGGCATCTTTTCCAGGTAGCCGCCCGCTTTCCAGCCATTCGCGGCCGGTCCCGTGGTCGGTTTTTCGATCAGCGCCTGCAAGCCCTGCTCGGTGGTCGGGTAGCGTTGGTTATCCAGGCGATACAGTTTCAACGCTTGCATCACGGTGGCGATGTCGACTTTCGCCGCCGCCACTTTCGACTCGCCCGTGCGGGCGATCAGCTTGGGCACCACCAGCGACGCGAGGATGCCCATGATCACCACCACGACCATGATTTCGATCAAAGTGAAGCCGCGCGCGCGGCGCTGGCGTATCGGATGGTTTGCTGCGTTTTGCATAAGAAAGAGAGAAGAAGGTGAGTAATGAGAGCAGAGTATAAAGCGGAAATATGACAAAGCCTGTCATATAGGGAAAAATTTCTGCGGAGGCTGTCAGGCCGGCAAGACCACTTTGCCGCAAACGGCGCAGCCGGGGTCGCGCGCGACGCGCATGCTGCTCCATTCCATGTGCAAACCGTCGAGCAGCAGCAGCCGTCCGGCCAGCGATTCACCCGTGCCCATGATCAGTTTCAGCGCCTCGGCCGCCTGCATGGCGCCCACCACGCCCACCAAAGGCGCGAACACGCCCATGGTCGAACACGCCTCGTCCGTGAACTGCTGCTCCTGCGGAAACAGGCAGGAATAGCACGGCTGGGTGCCCGTGCGCGGGTCGAATACGCTTACTTGCCCGTCGAAACGGATCACGGCGCCCGACACCAGCGGCACCTTGTGCGCCACGCAGGCGCGGTTGACGGCGTGGCGCGTGGCGAAGTTGTCGGTGCAGTCGAGCACCACCGTGGAGGACAAGACCAGTTCGGCCAGGCGCGCGCCGTCGAGGCGCTCCTGCAAGGCCACTATTTCAATCTCGGGATTAATACCAGTCAAGGTTTCGCGCGCCGACAGCACTTTCGGCTGGCCCACGCGGGCCGTCGTGTGGGCGATCTGGCGCTGCAGATTGGTCAGATCCACCGTATCGTCATCGACGAGGGTCAGCCTGCCGACGCCGCTGGCGGCCAGGTACATGGCCGCCGGCGAGCCGAGCCCGCCCGCGCCGATCACCAGCACATGCGCATCGAGCAAGGCTTGCTGGCCTTCGATGCCGATCTCGTCCAGCAGGATGTGGCGCGAGTAGCGCAGCAGCTGATTGTCGTTCATGGTGGCGGCTATGGCTTCCGCACAGGAATCTTCTTGTCATCGGCCTTGATGTCGGAAGCGATTTCCGGCTTGGCGCCGATTTTTTCAACCTTGGCGTCCGCCTTGGCCAGCTGCACCGGCAAGCCCTGGAAGTGGTTCAAGGCTTGCTGCAGCTGGAAATCGTCCTTGGCGCCGTACTCGAGCGGCTTGCGCTTTTTCGCCGTGGCGATCAGGCGCTGCTCTTCTTCCAGCTGATCCTGCATGCCTTCCATCGTCGGCTTGGCCGCTTCCGGCTTGCCGTCGTTGCTGCTCAAGTGTTTTTCCAGGTCCGCCTCGCGCACGCGCAAGCTGTTCCAACCATCCCCCTCGGCCGTTTCATCGACCAGCAAGTCGGGCACGATGCCGCGCGCCTGGATGGCCCGGCCTTTCGGCGTGTAGTAGCGGGCCGTCGTCAGCTTGACGGCCGTGTCGGCCGTGATCTGGCGCAAGGTTTGCACGGAACCCTTGCCGAACGTCTGCGTGCCGATGACGGTGGCGCGCTGGTAATCCTGCAGGGCGCCGGCGACAATTTCCGAGGCGGACGCGGAACCGGCATTGACCAGCACCACCAGCGGCACGGTTTTCAGCGCGGCCGGCAACTTGGCCAGCGGGTCGGCCTTGGCGCCCGGCGGCGCATAGAATTCGCGGCGGCCGTAAAACACCTGTTTCGACTCGGGCAACTGGCCCTTGGTCGAGACGATCACGGAGTTACCTGGAAGGAATGCTGTCGCCACGCCGATGGCGCCCGGCACGACGCCGCCGGGATCGTTGCGCAAGTCCAGCACCAGGCCCTTGAGCTTGGGGTCTTGCGCATACAGCGCGTTGATCTTTTTGACCATGTCATCGACGGTCGGTTCCTGGAACTGGGCGATGCGCAGCCAGGCATAGCCGGGTGCGACCATCTTGGCCTTCACGCTTTGCACGCGGATTTCCTCGCGCACGATGGGGAAGACCAGCGGCTTGCTTTCGCCCTTGCGCGACATCGTCAGCACCAGCTTGCTGCCAGGCTGGCCGCGCATCTTCTTGATGACTTCTTCCAGCTGCAAGCCTTTCAGCGGGATGTTGTCGAGGCGGGTAATCAGGTCGCCCGCCTGGATGCCGGCCTTGGCGGCGGGGCTGTCCTCGATGGGCGAGACGACTTTCACGTAGCCGTCTTCCATGCTCACTTCGATGCCGATGCCGACGAACTTGCCCTGCACGCTTTCGCGCATTTCCTTGAAGGCATTTTTATCGAGGTAGACGGAGTGTGGGTCCAGCGACGAGACCATGCCGGAAATGGCTTCCGTCAAGAGTTTCTTGTCTTCCACCTTCTCGACGTAATCGGACTTGATCAGGCCGAAGACGTCGGACAGCTGGCGCAGCTCGTCGAGCGGCAGCGGGGCATTCGTAATTTTTTGCG
This sequence comes from Janthinobacterium sp. Ant5-2-1, assembly GCF_001445815.1. NCBI lineage: Bacteria > Pseudomonadati > Pseudomonadota > Betaproteobacteria > Burkholderiales > Oxalobacteraceae > Janthinobacterium > Janthinobacterium sp. Ant5-2-1. Next base: position 65,587 of record NZ_LNCE01000106.1, read on the forward strand.
CCACGGCCGGGAACTGCAGCGACATGCCGATGCCGGCCAGGACGCCCAGACCGATCAGGCCGATACTTTTGACTTTGATACCCATGTATTCTTCGCAATCTACAAATTCGCTTCCGCAGCAATGGTGGGAACTTAAAACTTCACCCAGGTGGCTGGATCGAAGGCGCGGCCCTGATGACGCAATTCAAAGTATAGCCCTGATTCCTCGTTGCCGCCGCTGTTGCCCGCGCTGGCAATGGCGTCGCCGCCCTTGACGGCGTCGCCCACCCGTTTCAGCAGGGATTGGTTATTGCCATAAATACTCATGTACTGGCCGCCGTGGTCGACGATGATCAAATTGCCGAAACCGCGCAGCCAGTCGGAAAACACGACGCGGCCGCCGGCGATGGCGTGGACCTCGCTGCCTTCCCCCGTGCGGATGAACACGCCCTTCCAGCTGGGGCCGTCACCACGCTTGCTGCCGAAGCGGGCGGCGATCTTGCCGGCCACGGGCGCGCGCAGCTGCCCTTTCAGGCTGGCAAAGGCGCCGGCCGGCGCGGCCGGGCCCAGGCTCGGGCGTTCCGGCTCCGGTTCCGGCTTGGGTTCCGGCTTCGGTGTCACCTTGGCCACTTGCGGCGGCTCGTCGTCGTCGATCGGTTCCAGTTTCACGGGCGGCGGCGGCGGCGTTTGCGGCTTGATCTTGCCCGATTTGTTTTGTTGCTCTTTCGCAATGCGTTCGCGTTCGGCCTGCGCCTGGGCGGCCTTGGCGCGCGCAGCCAGCAGGCGTTCGCGTTTTTCCGCCGCGATCTTGGCGTCGGCGGCCGCTTTGGCGGCAGCGCGTTGCTCGGCCAGCAATTGCTGGCGTTTCTTTTCAGCCGCGGCGGCCGCGGCCTGCTCTTCGATCAGTTTTGCCAGCTTGTCGACCAGGTTGCCCATGCGCTGTTCGTCGCGCTCGACATTGCCCACTTCCTTGCGCTGCGCCACCAGGCGCTGCGACAGGCTCGTCAGCAAGGCGGCGCGGCGCGCCTTCTCCTGCACCAGCAGGGCCTTCTGGTCGCGCTCTTCCTGCGCGATTTCTTCCAGCTCGTCCTTGGCGTTCTGCACGTCCGCCTGGTTTTTCTCCACGGCCAGCAAATTGGCGCGCAAGGCTTCCAGCAGGCGCGCCTGCGCCTGCGACACGTACGCCATCAGTTGCAAGTCGCGGTTGATGCGGTTCGGATTGTCGCCCGACAAGAGCAGCTTGATGCGGTCTTCGTTGCCGGCGACATATTGTTCACGCAGCAACTTTGACAGCTGCGTCTTTTGTTTCTCGACGATCGCCGTCAATTGCTGATGCTCTTGCCCCAGCGCATTGAGTTTCACGCCCGTCTCGCTTTGCTCCTGCGCCAGGTCGCGCAAGGCGCGGTTGGCGTTGGAAATGGCTTCTTCCGACTCGGCCAGGGTATCGGCCGCGTCGTCCTTGGCGCTTTCCGTACGGCTGATGTCGCGCTTGAGCGCCGTCAGCTTTTGTTGCAATCCAGCACGTTGCGCTTCCGCGGCCGCCTTCTGCTTGCTGCGTTCGGTGGGCTTGGCGCCCTGCGCGGCGCCGCTGGAAAGCAGCAGCGCCAGGCACAGCATGGCACCGGCGCGCCACGCCGGCAGGGGTCGTTCAGCAGAGGGGGCGATGGCTGTGCCGCGGAAGAAAGACGACAAGTTACTTGGCCTTCCCTTGGTTCGCCACGGCTGCTTGCGCTGCAGCAATCGCTGCCGGGTCGCCCAGGTAGTAGTGACGGATCGGTTTCAGGTCGGCATCCAGTTCATACACGAGCGGCTGGCCGTTCGGGATGTTCAGGCCGACGATGTCGCTGTCGCTGATGCCGTCGAGCATCTTGATCAGCGCGCGCAGGCTGTTGCCGTGGGCCGAAATGATGATTTTCTTGCCAGCGCGGATGGCCGGGGCGATTTCTTCATCCCAGGCCGGCATCACGCGCGCCACGGTGTCTTTCAGGCATTCGGTCAGCGGAATCGACGCTTTCGGCAAGCCGGCATAGCGCGGATCGTTGAACGAGGCGCGGTCGTCGTCTTCCGCCAGCGGCGGCGGCGGCGTGTCGTAGCTGCGGCGCCATACCAATACTTGCTCGTCGCCATACTTGGCGGCCGTTTCGCCCTTGTCCAGGCCTTGCAGGGCGCCGTAGTGACGCTCGTTCAAGCGCCAGTCGTTCTTGATTGGCAAATACATCATGTCCATCTCGTCGAGCGCCAGCCACAGGGTGCGGATGGCGCGCTTCAGGACGGAAGTGTAGGCCACGTCGAACGTAAAACCTTCCTGCTTGAGGATCTGGCCGGCGGCCTTGGCTTCGTTGACGCCCTTTTCCGTCAGATCGACGTCGGTCCAGCCGGTGAAGCGGTTATCGAGATTCCAGGTGGACTCGCCGTGACGCATGAAAACGATTTTGTACATAGTTCTATCTTCTCAAGGGGTTCAAATCAAAAAAGCAAAACGTAAAAAGACCTCGTCCAGCTTCTATTTTATAATGCGCGGATTGACTTAAACCATTGGACCCTACGTGAAATTCATTATCGACCACATTTTTCTGTTTGCCATCGTCATTATTTCCGGCGGCGCCCTCCTCTGGCCACTGCTGTCGATGCGCGGCAAGCGCGCGACCGTGCTGGAAGTCACGCAACTGATCAACCGCGGAAAAACCATCATCGTCGACGTGCGCAGCGCGGAAGAATTCGCCACGGGCCACTTGCCTGACGCAAAAAATATTCCGCTGCCGGAACTGGCAAAACGCCTGGGCGAGCTGGAAAAATTCAAAACGCGCCCCATTGTAGTGGTTTGCCAGAAAGGTTCGCGTTCGGCAACCGCCGTCGGCCTACTGGGCAAAGCTGGTTTCGCTGAGGCAACGAGCCTGGAAGGCGGCCTCGACGAATGGAAGAAGCAAGGTTTGCCATTGAAAACCTTGTCGCTGGCGAAATAAGCCGGCCTTAACTGAAGGAATCATCATGACCGTACCTGTTATTGTTTACAGCACCGCCGTGTGCCCGTATTGCGTGCGCGCCGAGCGCCTGTTGGAATCGAAGGGCGTCGCCGTGCAAAAGATCCGCGTCGACCTCGACCCGGAAGAGCGCATCAAGATGATGGAACGCACGGGCCGCCGCACGGTACCGCAAATCTATGTGGGCGATACCCACGTGGGCGGATTCGACGATTTGTATGCGCTCGATCAAGCTGGCAAGCTCGACCCCTTGTTAAACGGCACGGCAGCCTGATATAAAGCGGGTTCCAGAAATTGCTTGGTTTTTTGTCGTATTGTTTTGATACAATTGCCCTCGCACCTGATCTGGCCGTGCCTATCCGGCACGGTTTGAATACCGCAAGTACCATATTTGAACGGTGTGCCGTTCTTGTCCCTTACAACGAAAGCGTTCCATGTCTGACGAAAATCTGCAACCAGTCTTCCAAATCCAACGCGTCTACCTGAAAGACATGTCGCTGGAACAACCAAATTCCCCAGCTATTTTCCTGGAACAAGAAGCACCAGCGATCGAAGTGGCTCTGGACGTGGGCGCTACGCCTCTGGCCGACGGCATCTTCGAAGCCACCGTCACCATCACCGTGACCGCCAAAGTCGGCGAAAAAGTCGCTTTCCTGGTTGAAGGCAAGCAAGCCGGTATCTTCGAAGCACGCAACATTCCTGCCGATCAACTCGATCCGCTGCTGGGAATCGGCTGCCCGAACATCATCTACCCTTACCTGCGCGCCAACATCGCCGACGTGATCACCCGTGCCGGCTTCCCGCCAGTGCACTTGGCCGAGATCAACTTCGAAGTGTTCTACCAACAACGTCTGCAAGCTATTGCTGACGCCGCTGCCGCAGCACCAGCAGCCAGCGAAACGCACTAAGAACATCTCACCAAACCTGCTGCGCGGCGCGCCTTGCGGCCTGTGATGCTCGCTGTGCTCTAGCACAGCTGCGCTTCTCGGCCACAATGCACTGCCGCTCGCGACGGTTTTGTGAGTGTTCTATACTGCAGGTAAGAAACGGCGGCCTGGCCGCCGTGTTTCGTTAAGGTTCAAAATATCATGTTGAAAAGTGCGCTCTTGAGCAAGTTCCGCTGGATGGCCGGCGCCGTGTTGCTGCTGGCGACCGCCGCCAGCCACGCCGTCGATTTCAAAACGGTGGGCGCCGCCCCCGTGATCCTGTACGACGCGCCATCCTCCAAGGGCGGCAAGCTGTACGTGGCGCCACGCGGCATGCCGCTGGAAGTCGTGCTCAGCTACGGCGAATGGGTCAAGGTACGCGACGCCAGCGGCGAAATGGCCTGGACGGAAGCCAAGGGCCTGTCGGCCAAGCGCAACGTCGTGGCGCGCGCCGCGAACCTCAGGGTTCGCGCCAGCCCCGACGACACCGCCTCCGCCATCCTCCTCGTCGACAAGGGCGTGTTGCTGGAAATGAGCGAGCAAGCGAGTTCCGGCTGGGTCAAGGTGCGCCACAAGGATGGCCAGAGCGGCTACGTCAAGACCAGCGAAGTGTGGGGCCTGTAAGCACCGCGTCCGTTCCCCCTGCCCGTTTGAGGTTGCATGCAAGTTTCTCCTGAAGTCACTCCCGATAGCATTCCCGCCGCCCGCAAGATCACCATCCTGGGCGCCGGCGCCTGGGGCACGGCCGTGGCCATGGCCCTGGCCGGCCGCCACGACGTGCTGCTGTGGGGCCGCAACGGCGAGGCCATGGCCGCCATGGCCGCCAGCGGCGAAAACAGTTATTTGCCGGGCTTCCCATTGCCGCCGCAACTGCGCATCAGCGCCGATTTCGACGCCGCCGTCGCGCATGCCGCGGGCGAACAGGGCCTCCTGATCGCCGCCTGCCCCGTGGCGGGCTTGCGGCCCATGCTGCACCAATTGAAAGACAAAGCCATCGGCAACCTGGTGTGGCTGTGCAAAGGGTTTGAAGGCGGCACGGGCTTGCTGCCGCACCAGATCGTGCAGGAAGTGCTGGGCGACAAGATTCCCGGCGGCGCCCTGTCCGGCCCTTCGTTCGCGCAGGAAGTGGCGCGCGGCTTGCCGTGCGCGCTGACCATCGCCTCGCACTGCCCCGCCTTGCGCGCCGGCGTCGTCTCGGCCTTGCATGGCGGCACCATCCGCGTGTATGCGAGCGACGACCTGGTGGGCGTGGAAGTGGGCGGCGCCGTCAAGAATGTGCTGGCCATTGCCACGGGCGTGGCCGACGGCCTGGGCCTGGGCTTGAATGCGCGCGCCGCGTTGATCACGCGTGGCCTGGCGGAAATCACGCGCCTGGGTACGGCCTTGGGTGGCCAGACGGAAACGTTCATGGGCTTGACGGGCATGGGCGACTTGATTTTGACCTGCACGGGCGACCTGTCGCGCAACCGCCGGGTCGGCCTGGGCTTGGCGCAAGGCAAGGCGCTGGACACCATCGTGGCCGAACTCGGTCACGTGGCCGAAGGCGTGCCCTGCGCCAAGGCCGTGCGCGAACTGGCGCGCCGCATGGGCGTCGACATGCCGATCACCAATGCCGTGGCCGGCGTGCTGTTCGATGGAGATTTGCCGCACGTCATGGTGCAGCAGCTGCTGTCGCGCGACCCGCGCGCAGAGGCGGCCTAAAGCGTCCTGACGAGCCAGGAAAACCTAGCGCCCCGCCTTGTGCATGAGTATAGTCAGTAATAATAAGCTGTCTTCGCGCGCCTCCAGGGCATGCGCCTGGCCGCCGAGCAGGTACAGCATCTGCCCCGGCCCCAGCACTTGCACGCCGCCATGCGCTTCCACCGCCACCTGCCCTTGCAGGCACAGCAGGGTGATTTCACCGAGCACATGATGCTCGGGCATGGTCTTGCCTTTGGGCATGCACATGCGGATCAGTTCCAGTTCATCCGTCTTGGCCAGCGCAATGGCGGAAAACTGCGACAGGTCGTCGCCGTCCCTGCGCAGCACCTCGATCACCTGTCCTGAACTTGCGTGCTCCAGTGCCATCATGTGCTCCTTCAGCAATTACTCGGTGACTTCCTCCGGCTCTTTCGCGCCGCGCATCCACTCGACCAGCGGCCACGCATCCTTCAAGCCTTCCGCCAGGGTCGGCAGCAGTTTCTCGGGGGCGTTGACGGGCAGCGGCACTTCGGTCCAGACAAAAAAGCTCTTCAGCTTGATGAATTCGATATGTTCGGCGTCCGCGTCAAACCCCTTCGGCGGGCGCTGCAGCTTGCCCTCGTTCTGGATGGTGCCGAAGCGGGCCTTCAAGCGCTTATTCTTCAGCACTTTGGAAAAACCTGGCGCGTCGTTGACCATGTGCTCGCGCAGCGCCTTCAGGCGGCCAGGCGGCGGCATGTATTCGCCGGCGCCGAACAGCAAGTTGCCCTGGCCATCGATCTGCAGGTAATACGTGGGGCCGCCCGCCTTGCTGGGACGGCGCATGTCGTTCGGCGCGATGGCGGCCGAAAAACGCGTCTTATACGGGCTTTTATCGTGGGCAAAGCGCACGTCGCGGTTGATGCGGAACATGGCCTTCTTCGGATTGCAGTATTTCACGGCCGGATCGAACTTGCCCAGTTCACCGATCAGGCTGGTGACCAAGGCGAGGAATTCCTCGCGCAGGATGTCGTAGCGGGGCTTGTTCATCACAAACCAGGGACGGTTGTTGTTGTCGCTCAGTTCACGTAAAAATTGGGTCAAATCACGCACATGCATGTGTCAAATTCCGATCAGCAACTATTTGGAAAGCTCTTTCGGGATGGGGCGCTTGCCCACCATCACGTCGAGTGCCGCTTCGCGATTCTTGCGCAGCACCGTCATTTTAGCTTTTTCGCCGGGCGGCAGTTGGGCGATCAGGTTCAGCATTTCCGTCGTGTCGCCCACGGGCTTGCCTTGCACCGTCAGCAGGATGTCGCCGGGCACGATGCCCGCCTTGTCGGCCGGGCCGTTGCGCACCACACCGGCGATGATGGCGCCGCTGGTGCGCTGCAAGTTGAAGCTTTGCGCCAGTTCGGGCGTGATGTCCTGCGTTTCCACGCCGATCCAGCCGCGCACCACGTGGCCATCCTTGATGATGGCTTCCATCACCGTCTTGGCCGTCGAGACGGGAATGGCGAAGCCGATGCCGACGGAACCGCCGCTTTGCGAGTAAATCGCCGTATTGATGCCGATCAGATTGCCGCGCGTATCGACCAGGGCGCCGCCCGAGTTGCCGAAGTTGATCGCCGCATCCGTCTGGATGAAGTTTTCAAAACTGTTGATGTGCAGGTTGTTGCGGCCCAGGGCGGAGATGATGCCCATGGTCACCGTCTGGCCCACGCCGAACGGGTTGCCGATGGCCAGCACCACGTCGCCCACGCGCGCCAGTTCCGACTGGCCCAGCACGATGACGGGCAGCTTGTCGAGGTCGACCTTGATGACGGCCAGGTCCGTTTCCGGGTCCAGGCCCACCACCTTGGCCGGCGCCTTGCGGCCATCGGTGAGCACCACTTCGATTTCATCGGCGCCTTCGACCACGTGGTTATTCGTCAGCACATAGCCTTCATGGCTGACGATGACGCCGGACCCGAGGCTGTTTTTCAAGTCGTCGTCATCCCCGTCGTCCGGGTCGCGGTCGCCGAAGAAACGTTTGAAGAAGGGATCGCGCGCCAGCGGATGGGCGCCGCGCTTGGGCACTTGCAGGGTGAGGATGTTGACGACGGCGGGCATGGCGCGCGCCGCCGCGTCGCGGTAGGAACCGGGCGCCAGGCTGCTCGACGCCGTTTCCACCACAGGTACCGGTTTGGCGGGAGAGCCCAGTTGCTGTACCCGGCTGGCCGGGCGCAGCGCGCCGTACACAAAGTACAGCGCCAACGCGATCGTCACGGTTTGCGCAAACAATAACCAGAATCGTCGCATACAGTTCTCTGCCCAGGTCAGCCGGCCCGTGCCGGAACGACTTATTTTGCCAGATCGTTGCTATTCTGTCCGTTCTTCTGCAGGGAGTCGCGGATTTCACGCAGCAGCACGATGTCTTCCGGCGTGGCCGGTGCGGCTGCCGGCGCGACCGGTTCGCTGCGGCGGGCCTTGTTCATCAGGCGCACCATCTGGAAGATGATGAAAGCGAGAATGACGAAATTGAGCAGAATGGTCAGGAAGTTACCGTAGGCCAGCACGGCGCCCGCCTTTTTCGCTTCCACCAGGGTCAAAGTGGTAGCTTGGCCATTCAGGGGCAGGTAGTAATTGGCGAAATCGAGGCCGCCGAAAATGCGGCCGATAGGCGGCATGATCACGTCTTGCACCAGCGAATCGACAATCTTGCCGAAGGCGCCACCGATAATGACACCGACCGCCAGATCGACGACGTTACCCTTCATTGCAAATTCTTTAAATTCTTGCATCATTGCCATGAATTTCTCCTTCGGATAGATATAAAAACATGCCGATCATACTATTGATTCCTGGTGACACCAACTTGTGGTTGCCAGCAGGACCAATTCCGGCACAGCCATGCGCATCTAGTTCGAAAGAACTAGCCACCTCCTGCAAAAGTATATAAATTATGGTACAAGCAACGTTTTTGTTTTATTCGTTGTTTGCTTCACTTATAATTTGCGGTTGCCAGAAGTGGCTTTTTCACTTCCGGATAATCAACAAGAAACTGGCACGGGCTGCGCCATTGGCCGAAGTTCCGCAGGGATGTTGCCACGTTACCGTACAAAGATGCGGATCGCGGCAATCAGTGGGATAGAGCTTCGGCGACGGGTTTTTCGCGGCTGCCACTCATAATAAAGATTCGCATTTTGACTGATTGGGGTTTGCATGAGTAACGAAAAGCAGGTCGATTCAGGCCGTCGCGGCTTGCTCGTCGCCACGTGCGCGGCGGGCAGTGTAGTTGGATTGGCAACCGCGGGAGCCTTGGTAAGCACCTTCCAGCCGTCGGAGCGCGCGAAAGCGGCTGGCGCGCCGGTCGAAGTAGACATCACCACCTTGCAACCCGGCGAAATGCGCACCGTCGAATGGCGCGGCAAGCCGGTCTGGATCCTGAAGCGCACGCCGGAAATGATCGCGTCCCTGAAAAAGACCGACGGCAAAGTCGCCGATGCCAATTCCCAACGCAATCCCGCCGAATTCACGCCTGAATACTGCATGAACGAGGCACGCTCGATCAAGCCTGAAATTCTCGTCGCCGTCGGCATCTGCACCCACCTGGGCTGCTCCCCTTCCTCGAAATTTGCCCCCGGCCCGCAACCGTCGCTGCCCGATGACTGGGAAGGCGGCTTCCTGTGCCCTTGCCACGGCTCCACCTTCGACATGGCTGGCCGCGTGTTCAAGAACAAGCCGGCGCCGGACAACCTGCAAGTGCCGCGTCATATGTATCTGAGCGACACCAAATTGCTGATAGGTAAAGACGAGAAAGGCGAGGCTTGATCATGGCTGCTTTCAAAGAAACGAAGTTCCCGGCAGACGCTCCCGTCGCCGAAAAAGCGCTGGGCTGGGTCGATGACCGCTTTCCCCTGACCAAGCTGTGGAACGACCAATGGGGCAAGTACTACGCCCCGAAAAACTTCAATTTCTGGTACATCTTCGGCTCGCTGGCCATGCTGGTGCTGGTCTTGCAGATCGTCACCGGCATTTTCCTGACCATGCACTACAAACCGGATGCGGCCCTGGCCTTCAATTCCGTCGAGTACATCATGCGCGAAGTACCGTGGGGCTGGCTGGTGCGCTACATGCACTCGACGGGCGCCTCGGCCTTCTTCATCATCGTCTACCTGCACATGACGCGCGGCCTGCTGTACGGCTCGTACCGCAAGCCACGTGAACTGATCTGGCTGTTCGGTTTCGCCATCTTCCTGTGCCTGATGGCCGAAGCGTTCTTCGGCTACCTGTTGCCATGGGGCCAGATGTCGTACTGGGGCGCCCAGGTGATCGTCAACCTGTTTGGCGCCATCCCGCTGATCGGCCCTGATCTGTCGCTGTGGATCCGCGGCGACTATGTTGTTTCCGACGCGACCCTGAACCGCTTCTTCGCCTTCCACGTGATCGCCATCCCGCTGGTACTGCTGGGCCTGGTTGCAGCGCACTTGATCGCCCTGCATGAAGTCGGTTCGAGCAATCCGGACGGCATCGAAGTGAAGGAAAACCTGGGCGCCGATGGCCACCCGGTCGATTCGATCCCTTCGCATCCGTACTACACCGTGCATGACCTGTTCGGCGTATCGATCTTCCTCGTCATTTTCAGCGCCGTCGTCTTCTTCGCGCCGGAAATGGGCGGTTACTTCCTGGAATACAATAACTTCCTGCCAGGCGACTCGCTGAAGACCCCGCTGCACATCGCGCCAACCTGGTACTTCACGCCGTTCTACTCGGTGCTGCGCGCCACCACGGCCGACTTCATGTACGTGCTGATGGGTGTCGTGGCTGCCTACGTGGTGTTCATCTGGCTCAAGTCGCGCCTGTCGACGATCGTCAAGTCGGTCATCGCCGGCATCGCCATCGTCGCCATCATCGGCATGCTGCCGCAGGTGCTGGATGCGAAATTCTGGGGCGTGGTGTTCTTTGGCGGCTCCGTCGTGATCCTGGCGTTCCTGCCATGGCTGGACCATTCGCCCGTGAAATCGATCCGCTACCGTCCGACCTGGCACAAATACATCTATGCCATCTTTGGCCTGTCGTTCCTGATCCTCGGCTACCTCGGGACCCAGGCGCCAACGGATACCAAGACCATCGTGTCGCAAGTGTGCACCCTGATTTACTTCAGCTTCTTCCTGCTGATGCCATGGTGGAGTGCCATGGGCAAGTTCAAGACCGTGCCGTCGCGTGTGACGTTTCACCCGCACTAAGCCGCTCTCACGCCACGCTCAAAGGACATACATCATATGAAGATTGCAAAAAAACTGCTCGCCATCCTGGCCCTCGTGCCCGCCATGGCTCTCGCCAGCGAAGGCGGCTTTCCGCTGGACAAGGCGCCTGACCGCCAGACCAACATGGCAGCGCTGCAGCATGGCGCCAAATTGTTCGTCAACTATTGCTTGAATTGCCACTCTGCCGTGTCGATGCGCTACAACCGCCTGCGCGACCTGGGCTTGACGGAAGACCAGATCAAGCAGAACTTGTTGTTTACCAGTGATAAAGTGGGCGACCTGATGACGACAAGCCTGGCAGCGCAGGACGCCAAGGCCTTCTTTGGCGTCGTACCGCCCGATTTGTCGGTAATTTCGCGCGCGAAATCATCTTCCGCTGGCACAGGCGGCGACTACCTGTATACTTACCTGCGTACGTTCTATAAAGACGACACTCGTCCGACCGGCTGGAACAACATGGTCGTGCCGAATGTTGCCATGCCGCATGTATTATGGGAATTGCAAGGTGTCCAGACTGCCAAGTTCGTGGAAGAGAATGATCCGCACGAAGCTGGCAAGAAGATCCACAAATTTACCGGCTTCGAGCAGGTCAAGCCAGGTACGTTGAACAAGATCGAGTATGACAATGCGGTAGCCGACCTGGTCGGCTACATGGAGTGGATGGCCGAACCGGCACAGCAAACACGCAAGCGCCTGGGCGTGTGGGTGCTGCTGTTCCTGTCGGTCTTTGCTCTGCTGGCATGGCGCCTTAACGCGTCGTTCTGGAAGGAAGTCAAATAAGTGAGGCGCCGGCCATAGGCCGGTTTATGCCTGTTTCTGCGTTGTCCGCATGAGTGGACAAGCGACCTGGGGTGAGCCGTTCGCGGCTTCACCCCCTTTGTTTCTAAGGAACTATAAAAAATGATGGTTCTCTATTCGGGTACAACCTGCCCATTTTCGCAACGCTGCCGCCTGGTCCTGTTTGAAAAAGGCATGGACTTCGAAGTGCGCGACGTCGACCTGTTCAACAAGCCGGAAGATATTTCGACCATGAACCCGTATGGCCAGGTGCCTATCCTGGTCGAACGCGAACTGATCCTGTATGAATCGAACATCATCAACGAGTACATCGATGAGCGCTTCCCGCATCCGCAACTGATGCCGGCCGATCCGCTGATGCGTGCCCGCGCGCGCCTGATGCTGTTCAATTTCGAAAAAGAACTGTTCGTGCACGTGCACGTGCTGGAAAGCGAACGCGCCAAGAGCAACGACAAGGCCCACGACAAGGCACGCGCGGAAATCCGCGACCGCCTGACGACCCTGGCGCCGCTGTTCCTGAAAAACAAGTACATGCTGGGCGACGAATTCTCGATGCTCGACGTGGCTGTCGCGCCGCTGCTGTGGCGCCTGGACCACTACGGCATCGAACTGTCGAAGACGGCCGCACCGCTGATGAAATACGCCGAACGCATCTTCTCGCGTCCAGCCTATATCGAGGCATTGACCCCTTCCGAAAAGGTCATGCGCCGCTAAAGATAATCCCGGCAGGCCGCGCCTGCCGGGATATCTGCGTCTTTTGAATTACCGGTGCGTCTGTTTGAAAAAGGCATGGACTTCGAAGTGCGCGACGTCGACCTGTTCAACAAACCGGAAGACATTTCGACCATGAACCCGTATGGCCAAGTGCCTATCCTGGTCGAACGCGAACTGATCCTGTATGAATCGAACATCATCAACGAGTACATCGATGAGCGCTTCCCGCATCCGCAACTGATGCCGGCCGATCCGCTGATGCGTGCCCGAGCGCGCCTGATGCTGTTCAATTTCGAAAAAGAACTGTTCGTGCACGTGCACGTGCTGGAAAGCGAACGCGCCAAGAGCAACGACAAGGCCCACGACAAGGCACGCGCGGAAATCCGCGACCGCCTGACGACCCTGGCGCCACTGTTCCTGAAAAACAAGTACATGCTGGGCGACGAATTCTCGATGCTCGACGTGGCTGTCGCGCCGCTGCTGTGGCGCCTGGACCACTATGGCATCGAACTGTCGAAGACGGCTGCACCGCTGATGAAATACGCCGAACGCATCTTCTCGCGTCCAGCATATATCGAAGCGCTGACGCCATCGGAGAAGGTCATGCGTCGTTAAGATATTCCCGGCAAGCCACGCTTGCCGGGACATCTTGGGCCACGTGTTAAAGCGGTTTTTTGCGCGAGCCAAGTCTTTTGAATTACCGGTGCGCCCGCCTTGCGGGGGCGCTCCCGCCTCACAGTGCCTACCATGTCTGAAATCTCAACCAAACCTTATATGCTGCGCGCCATCTACGAGTGGTGCACCGACAGCGGCTACACGCCTTATCTCGCGGTCAAAGTCGATTCGCGCACCACGGTACCGATGGAATACGTGAAAAAGGGCGAAATCGTGCTCAACATCAGCTTCGGCGCCACCAGCGGCCTGAAGATGGACAACGACGCCATCCGCTTCCACGCCCGCTTTGGCGGCGTCTCGCGCGAAATCTACGTGCCGGTCGACAACGTGATGGCCATCTACGCCAACGAAAACGGCCAGGGCATGGCCTTCGAGCCCGTGCTGGGCAACGATGACCCCGACGCGCAACCGACGGACAGCCCCGCCTCCGCCGACGTCCCGCCGCCAGTGCTCGCCCCGACCGCCAGCGCCCCGACCCTGTCGTCCGTGCCGACCAGCTCCCCCGAACAACGCGACAACGCCACACCCGGCGACGACGAGCCACCAAAAAAAGGCGGCCGTCCGACCCTGACACGCATTAAATAGCGTATAATTCGCAACGCGCAGTTTTTGCCGACTTAGCTCATTTGGTAGAGCAGTTGATTTGTAATCATCAGGTGGCCAGTTCGAAACCGGCAGTCGGCACCAGAATTCAGTAGGAAATCAAAGGGTTACCCGCTTCGGCTGGTAGCCCTTTTTTCTTTTCCTCCGCCTGCGGGACACTACCGCAACCATTACAACCCATCGCCGTAGAGACAAACAGTTGGCATGACGCATTGCTGCACCGCGCAATGACTATCAGCACATTTAGGCGCAAGATGAGCACGTGCTTGCGCAAAGCAGGCTCCCGATGTCTGGCTTGCCTACCTGGGGAAATATCATGTCCGCACACACTTACAAGCTGATCGAACTGGTGGGAACTTCGACCGAGAGCAGCGATCAGGCGATACGCGATGCCATTGCCAAGGCGGCGCTGACGGTCAAGCACATGGACTGGTATGAAGTGACCGAGTCGCGCGGGCATATCGTCGACGGCAAGGTGGCGCACTTCCAGGTCACGCTCAAGGTCGGCTTCCGGCTCGAATAAAGGAATCGAGCAAGGCAGGCGGCGCGTTCAGCGCCGCCCGGCTACTGCCCGGCTTTCCAGCCACTCCCGGCCGCCGCTGTCCAGCGCGGTCTCGATGACCTTTTCCGGCAAGCTGTAGACGGTCGCCCAGCTGGCGCGGCCGTCCTGCGTGTTGGCGGGAAAGCTGTGCGTCTCGATGGGCCAGTGGTATTTGCGTTTCAGCGCTTTCACGATGGCGGCCAGCGAGACGCGGCCCTGCAGCGGTTCGGCGCCGGACTGGTCGCGGTTCGACAGCAGCACGGCCAGGACCTGGCCGCGGCCCGTGCGTGCGCCGGGGAAGGTGGGGGGTTTGTTTGCCATGGCCTATTTTACCGGGCAATTATCGGCGAGAGGCAATGTGCCGCACCTTTGATCTGGCGCAAACGCCGTAGCGGCTTTGCGGCCACGATGGGCGTTCCGCCAGACTGCCGGCGCCCCTCCGGCAGCCTGGGCTTGATACAAGGGGCAAAGGAGGACATCATGCACAGCCTGAACATCCACGCCATGCAATGGCAGCCCGTTGCCGATATTTCCGCCGTTAATCCGCTGCTACCTGAAGACCTCGCCTGCTTTCGCGAACTGCGCGACGTGCTGCAGCGTTATGGCGCGCTCGACCGCTTCGGCATTTCCCTGATCCACCGCCATTTCGACATCGCCGATGACGAAGAATTGATGGAGTACACGGATGCGGAAGCACGCACCCTGACGGTAAAGCCTGTCAAGAAAAGCGACATCGACTGGCAGCACACGACGATTACCAACTGGAAACTGACAGAAGACGAGGAAGTGGCGCGCATCGGTTGCGGTTGCGCACGCAATTCGGGTGGCCACCTAGGCTATCACCGCGGTACTTGAACCCTCCGTCTGCCGCGTCCCTGAAAGGTCCTGCCATGGATGATCCCAAACTCAGCAAGTCACGCCGCAGCTTTGTCGAAGGTATGGCCGGCGGCGCGCTGGCCGCCTTGGCCGTGCCCACGGCTGCACAGCCGGCGGAGGCGCCGGCGCCCGCCGGACCCAGGCCGCTGGCGCCCGGCTATCCGCGTCCGCCGTTTCCCGTCCAGCAGCAGCCGTGGCCGGGCCTGGCCAGCCGCATGCAGCCCCGGCCCGACCATGGCGAAACCAGTTACAAGGGATCGGGGCGCCTGATGGGGCGCAAGGCCTTGATCACGGGCGGCGATTCCGGCATCGGACGGGCGGCGGCCATCGCCTTTGCGCGCGAAGGGGCCGACGTGGCCATCAACTACCTGCCGGCCGAAGAGCCCGATGCGCAGGAAGTGCTGCAGCTGATCCGCGCGGCCGGACGCAAGGCCGTCGCCATCCCTGGCGACATCAAAAGCGAGGCGTTTTGCCAGCGCCTGGTCAGCGAAGCGGCCCGCCAGCTGGGTGGCCTGGACATTCTGGTCAACAATGCGGGCCGACAATTCTCGCGCGACTCCATCCTCGACATCAGCACGGCGCAGTTTGACGAAACCTTCAAGACGAATGTCTATGCCATGTTCTGGATCACGAAAGCGGCAGTGCCCCTGCTGCCAGCCGGCGCCAGCATCATCAATACCGCCTCCGTGAATGCCTACGATCCCGGCGAGAACATCATCGATTACGCCGCCACCAAGGGCGCGATCATGATTTTTACCAAGGGGCTGGCCAAGCAGCTGGCGAAACAGAATATCCGCGTCAATGCCGTCGCGCCCGGCCCCTTCTGGACGGCATTGCAAGTGACGGGCGGACAATCACCGGACAAGATTCCCACGTTCGGCCAGGATACACCCGTGGGACGTCCGGGGCAGCCAGCGGAACTGGCGGCCGTGTATGTATTGCTGGCCTCGCCGGAATCGAGTTACGCCACGGGCCAGGTGTATGGCGCCGTCGGCGGACGCGGCGGGCCCTAGCGCGCCGTGACGTCGGCGCCACCGCCACGCGCCAGGCGGCGTCGGCCTTTCTTACACTTTGCTTCCGTCGGCTCAGTCCGCTTTACGCAAGCCCTTGATTCAATATGCTTTTTTTGTGTGGCACGCAAGCTGCTTATCACTGTCTACGAGATGAATCCAGGCAAGCCATTCTGGATTTTTTATCCCCCGGATTTTCCGAGACTGACTACGATAAGAGGCTGCGATGAACGTCGATCACACACGAAGCAAGACCCTGGGTTGGCTGGGTGCACTGGCGGCGGCAAGCTTGCTTGCCAGCGGCCAGGCACAGGCCGGCGCGTACGGCCTGGCCGTCAACGAATTGAACTCTTTCCGCATCACCACCAGCGCCGGCGCGCTGTCGCTGGCCGGTGCCAACCGCAATGCCAGCGACAGCGCCTTCTTCGAGGGCGGCGTGGCCGTCAATCCGCGCGCCGTCAATACAGGCCCGGCCGCCAACGCCGACGTGCTGCAAGTGTGTTCGGGCGGCGGCTGCGGCGGCTTGCCGCAAAATAACTACGCACCCAGCCCCAGTTTCACCCTGGAGTTCGCACGTGGCGACGCGCATGCCTTTGGCAACATGCTCAATGGAGGCTCCACCGTGCGCGCCGTTGCGGAAGCACAGCGCGACACGGTCGGCGCCGCCACGGCCACGGCAGGCGATACGCTCACCGGCTCCGTCAACCTGACCCTGTCGAGCGCCGGCTTCATCACCTTCAACTTCATGGGACGGCGCGACCTGCGCACCAGCGTGACGACGATGGGTGACAAGTCGAGCGTGTCGATCATGGATATCTTCAATATCTCGTGCAATACTTCCAGTCCCGTGGGCTGCCTGTCGAACGCGAATGCCGATGGCGTGATCTTCCAGTTCGCTCCCGATGGCGACGCCAACAATGGCAGCGACGTCAATGGCAACCATACGGTCGGCAGCCTCGATCCCTTCAGCCTGAACATGACGGCCGGCACCAACGACCCGGCCACCGGGCGCGCCTTCACGAATGGCTTTGCGATGTTTTCGCTGACGTCGAATTTCGCCCTGCCCGCCGGCAGCTACACCTTGAACTTTTCCAAGTCCACGCGCACCGACATCGTCGTCATTGAACCCTTGCAAGTACCGGAACCGGGCACCCTGTTCCTGCTGGGCACGGGACTGGCAGCCCTGGCTTTTACGCGTCGCCGGCAGCCGAAATAATCCGCAGCATGAAAAACACGCGGCGCCCGCAAAGGCGCCGCTTTTTTTATGCCGGCAGAGATGTGTTAGCCGAGCCGCGCCAGCGCCCGGCGCGCCAGTTGCAATTGCTGCAGATAATAGCGGTGCAGCATGGCGGGGTCGCTCAGGTCGCGCCCCAGTACCAGGCGCAGCTCGCTGGCGGGGCAGTCGGCAGCCTGGATCTGCACCTGGGTACGCGCCTGTGCGCCAAGCTGGCGGGCCAGCTGACGCGCCGCCTGCTCCTGCGCGGGCCGGTATTCGACGCGCGTGCGCGCCACCTGGAAGCTGGTTTCATTGGCCAGGCGCACCACCTGCACGGGAGCACCGGCCAGGCTGCGCGCCAGCGCGGCGGCCAGGCCGGGCACGCCGTTGCCATTCACAATTTCCAGGCGCGGATGCGGCGCGCCGGCCACAGGCGCAGCCGGTACCGACGCGCTAACGGGCAGGCTGCGCTCCGCCGCCGGCACGCGCCGCAGGCGGGCCATGCCATCGCTCTGCGTGATCTCCACGCGCGCCATCGCGCGCGCATCCGGCACCGGCGCGGGCACTGACACAACCTTCGGCGACGTCTCGCCGCGCAACAAGGCCATGTCGCGCCGCACATCGTGTTCCTGCAAGCTGGCCGTCTGGCGACGCATGACGGCCGCGCGCGCGTGCTGTCCCAGCCGTTCCAGCACCTGCGCCAGGTGCCGCCAGGCCAGCGCATTGAGCGGGTCGAGCAGGCAGGCCTGTTCCAGCGCAGTCAACGCTTGCGCATCGCGTCCGCTTAAATAATAGGCATGACCGAGATTGCTGAACAGATAGGCCTGCCGCGGCTGCGGCGTGCCCGCCTCCTGCGTCAAGGCCAGCCAATGGGCGATCGCCGCGCCATGTTCGCCCCGCTGCGCATGCAGCACGGCCAGGCCGTTGCGCGCGTTCAGGTGGCGCGGTGCCGCACGCAAGGCTTGCTCATAGGCCGCTTGCGCGGCGGGCAGGTCGCCCGCGTCAAAATGCTGGCGCCCCGCGACATAGGCCGCATCTGCATCGGCAAAGGACGGCGCGTGCGCCGTGTGGCTGGCGCAGGCGCCCAGACCCAGACAGGCGCAGGCGGTGGCCAGGCGGGATATCGTCAAGCGCATGGTGACTCCTTTCAGCGGCTGGCCATGGCCGGCACCAGCACGCGATAGACTTCGATCACGGCCGGCCCCATGAGCACCAGCATCAGGGTGGGAAAGACGCAAAAGATCAGCGGGAACAGCAGTTTCAGGGCGATCTTCGCTGCCGCCTCCTCGGCCAGCAGGCTGCGCTTGCCGCGCAGGTTTTCCGAATGCACGCGCAGCGAATCGCCCATGCTCGTGCCGAAGCGTTCCGATTGAATCAGCATGGCGACCAAGGTGTCGACGTCTTCCACGCCGCTGCGCAGGGCCAGGTTGCGCAGCGCCTTTTCCTTGGAAAAGCCGGCGCGCATTTCCATCAACACCAGCTGCAATTCCTGCGCCAGCACCATGCTCTTGATATGGATTTCGC
This sequence comes from Janthinobacterium sp. Ant5-2-1, assembly GCF_001445815.1. Taxonomy (NCBI): domain Bacteria; kingdom Pseudomonadati; phylum Pseudomonadota; class Betaproteobacteria; order Burkholderiales; family Oxalobacteraceae; genus Janthinobacterium; species Janthinobacterium sp. Ant5-2-1. Next base: position 84,338 of record NZ_LNCE01000106.1, read on the forward strand.
CCGACACCTTCACCAGCGCACGCTCCAGGCTCAGGCCCGCTTCCACGCACACGGTCAGCAAGTCGAGTGCGTCGGGGATGTTTTCAAAGATGTCGCGCTGGCGCCGCTTGGCCGTGCTGGCCAGCACCAGGTTCGGCAGGTAATAGCCGATGGTGGCGCTGACGCACAGCAGCAACAGCAGCACGCTGCGCAGCTGCGCCGCCATGGCGCTGGCCGCATACAATCCCAGCACGGTGGGAAACAGCAGGGCCAGCACGCTTTTTGCCGCAAAATATAAAGCCGGCGCGCTGGCCTGGCGCCAGCCCGCGTTCATGAAGCGCGTGCGCAGCGGCGAGCGCTCCCACCCCTCTTCCGGCAGCGACAGCTTGCTGAACGGCTGCGCCACGCGCGCCACGCGCTCCACCCAGCCGTTTTCCACCACCGCCTCGCTGGCGGCCGGCGCCGTGGCGCCAAACAGGCGCTGGCGCAGGGTGCCGGGAAAGAAGATCACCCACGCCAAGAGAGCCAGCGCCACCACCACGGCAAAGACAATCACGAGAAACAGCAGTTGTGCACCGCTCATACCGCCCCCTGTTTTAGATGCGGATGCGGATCACGTTGCGCATCCAGACCACGCCCAGCGCCACCATGCCGGCCGCGTACCACAGCAGTTTGATGCCGCTGGGATCGGTCCACAGCAGGCGGATGTATTGCGGGTTGACCAGCGCCATGACGCCGATCATCACCACCGGCATCAGCCCCAGCACCCAGGCCGACATGCGCCCCTCGGCCGACAGCACGCGCACCTGCCCCAATAGCTTTAGCCGGGCGCGGATGATGCGGGCGATGCTGACCAGCACCTCGGCCAGGTTGCCGCCCGATTCGCGCTGCACCAGCACGGCGATGACGAGGTAGCGCAAGTCCGTCAGCGGAATGCGCGCGGCCAGGTTTTGCAGCGCCTCGTTCATCGGCACGCCGTAATTGATCTCTTCATGCGCCATCTTGAATTCGCCGCTGATCGGCTCATTGAGTTCATCACCCACCATCTGCAGCACGTTCGAAAACGAGTGCCCGGCGCGCAGTGCGCGGGCCAGGAAATCGGCCGCTTCCGGCAGTTGCGCCTCGATCTTTTTCAGCCGCGCCGCACGCGCGCGCAACACGCACAAGCACGGTGCGCTCACGGCGCAAGCCAGCAGCAGCAAGGTACCGGGCAAGGGCATGGAGCATGCCGCCAACAGCAGCAAGGCCGCCAGCAGCAAGGCTCCGGTGCCGCCCAGGAATTGCGCCACCGACCAGGACAAGCCCGATTGCAGCAGCAAACGATCGAGCCGCGCCGCCTGCGGCGCGCGCCGCAGCAAGCGCTCCAGGCCGGGCGAACGTGCATAGCGGCGCTGCTTGAGGATGGAGACCCGTTCGCCGCCCCCCTCGCCGCGCGCCGCCATCAGCCGCAGGCGCCGGTTGATGCGCCGCGCCGCGCTGCCGTGCGTGCCCGACCACCACAGCCAGGCGCCCTCCACCATCAGGATGCAGGCGGCGAACAGCAGCACGGCAAAGCCGTAGAAGACCAGGTCCATGATCCCTCTCCTTATTCATAAATTCGGTCGGGATCGAACACGCTGTCGGGCACGGGCGCGCCGAACATGCGCAAGCGCTCCGTAAAGCGGGGCCGCACGCCCGTGGCGCAGAAGTGGCCCTGCACCTTGCCGTCGGCATCGACGCCCGTCTGCTCGAAGCGGAAGATTTCATGCATGGCGATGATGTCGCCTTCCATGCCCGTCACTTCCTGCAGGCTGACCAGCTTGCGCGCGCCGTCCGTCAGGCGCGACACCTGCATCACCACCGTCACGGCCGAACAGATCTGCTGGCGCGTGGCGCGCGGCGTCAGGTTCACATTGGCCATGCCGACCATGTTTTCCAGCCGCGCCAGCGCGTCGCGCGCCGTGTTCGAGTGGATGGTCGCCAGCGAACCTTCATGGCCCGTGTTCATCGCCTGCAGCATGTCGAGCGCCTCGGCGCCGCGCACCTCGCCCAGGATGATGCGGTCGGGCCGCATGCGCAGCGCATTGCGCACCAGCGCGCGCTGGCTCACCTCGCCCTTGCCTTCGATATTCGGCGGACGCGTTTCCAGGCGCACCACGTGCGGCTGGCGCAGCGCCAGTTCGGCCGCATCCTCGATGGTGACGATGCGCTCGCTGCCGGGAATGAAGCCGGACAGCACGTTGAGCAGGGTCGTCTTGCCGCTGCCCGTGCCGCCCGAGATCAGGATGTTGACCTTGGCCTGGCCCAGCGCCTGCAGCACCTGCACCATGGGCGGCGTCAGGCTTTTGTAGTCGAGCAGGTTGGCGATGGTGAGCGGCTGCACGGCAAAGCGCCGGATCGACAGGATCGGTCCGTCGACGGCCAGCGGCGGAATGATGGCATTCACGCGCGAACCGTCGGGCAGGCGCGCGTCGACCATCGGACTCGATTCGTCGACCCGCCGTCCCACGCGCGAGACGATCTTTTCGATGATCTTCATCAGGTGCGCATTGTCGTGGAACGTCACGTCCGTCAGCTGCAGCCGCCCGCCCCTCTCGACATACACCTTGTCGCAGGTATTGACGAGGATGTCGGACACGCTGGCATCGGCCAGCAAGGGTTCGAGCGGACCGAATCCCAGCATCTCGTGCTGGATGTCGAGCACCAGGCTATGCCGTTCGTGCTGGTTCAGCACGATGCGCTCTTCCTCGATCACGCGCTGCACCAGCAGCGCCAGCTCGTGCTTGAACTGCTCGGCCGTCAGGCGTTTCAAGCGTTCCAGGTCGATACGGTCGAGTATCGTCTGGTGCATGGTTTTTTTCAGTTCCTGGTAGGCGTGCAGCGCCAGCGCGCCTTGTCCGTTCGTGGCGGGGCGCACCGTTTCATTCGCCGCCAGGCGTTCGCGTAAAGTCATCTCGGCTCCCATGATGGCCCCCGGCGGGAGCCTTGACATCTATCCTGTCCTAGGTCTCGCTGCGGCTGAACAGTCGGTCGAACAGGCCGCGGCTTTCCGTCACGCGGCGCGCCGTCACCAGTTCCACCAGTTCGGCCAGGCTGCGCGCCACGGCGCTGGTGCGCGACAGCTGCAGCAGCGGAATGCCCTGGTTGACGGAATCGGTGGCGGCGATGTAATCGTTGGGCACCGTGTGCACCACCTCCGCGCCCAGCGCCTGTTCCAGGTCCGCCAGTCGCAGGCGTCCGCCCTTTTCATAGCGGTTGACGATCAGGCGCAGGCGCTCGCCCGGATAGCCGAGCGAACGGAAAATGTCGAGCAGGCGGCGCCCGTCGCGGATGTCGGGCAAGGCCAGCTGCAGTACCGGATAGATGGCGTCGGCGTTGTCGAGCGCGCGCAGCGACAGCGCATCGATCTGGCGCCCCACGTCGAGCACGATATAGTCGTAGTGCTGGCGCGCCACGGCCAGGATGCGGTCCATGTGCTCGGGCTGCATGTCGACCTTGTGCGACGGGTCGTCGGCCGCCGCCAGCACGCCGAAGTTCGGCGTCACGTGCACCAGGCACGAGGCGAGGAAGGCGCCGTCCATGCGCGCGATCTGGGCGCAGATGTCGGACAGCGTCATGGCCGGCTTCTGGTCCGAGACATACAAGGTGGCGTCGCCGAACTGGCCGTGCAGGTCGATCAGCAGCACCTTGCAGCCGGCCAGGCTGGCCAGCGCGTAGGAAAAATTCGTCGACAAAAAGGTGGCGCCGCTGCCGCCCTTGCACGAGATGAAGGCGAGGACTTTGCCGTCGCGCATCTGCGTCACGCCGGCCTGGATATCGACCCTGTCCATCGCCTCGTGAAAGGCCTTGTGCACCAGCGGCAGCTGCAGCACTTCGCGCATGCCGGCGCGCATGGCGCGGATCAGCACATCCTGCTGCTGGCCGCGCGTGAGCAGCATCAGGACGGCCAGCGGATACTGGCGCGCCAGGCGCTCGAGCAGGTCGGCTTCATCGGCATCGATGCCGCTGGCGTCGACGATCACCAGTTCCGGCGCTTCCGGCAGCATGCGCTCGACCGCGTCGCGCAGGCCGCTGCGCCGTTCCAGCAGCCGCAGCACGGGCATGCGGGCCGCCCCCTGCGCGGCAATTTCATCGTGCAAGCTGGCGTCGCGGCTAATCATCAAGGCTTTCATCGCACTTCCTCGCTTCTTTCAGGTCTACACATTCGGCTGCGCCCAAGTGGCGCTCAAGGACAAAAACCGGGATTGTCCGGATAGCCCAGCGACTCGGCCACCGCCATGGTGGCGCCGCTGGGCAGGCGCACGGCGCCTGCGCCGGAGGGAAACATCGCTCCCAGCAAGGGCAGGACGGGCCGGTACGGCACGCTCTCGCAGCGCCCGCCATCGCCGGGCACGCACAGGCGCGCGCGCACGAAACGGATGCAGCTGGCGCCGTTCGGATCTTCCAGGCAATTGATGCGGTTACGCTGCGGACAAGCGGGCATCACCGTCACCGGCACTGCCGCCAGCGCGGCGGCGCCGGCCAGCGACAGATAATCGATGCGCACATACGCATCGCTGATGCCGCCACCGAGCGGCAGCACGCCCGGCGCGGCACGCAGCACGGCGTGCGTGCGCACGGCCTGCAGCGCACTTGCATTGCTAAAATCGGTGACAGCCGCGCCGCGCGCGGCACGCCGGGTGATTTCATGCACCATGTTCCATAAATACACGGCGCGCGCCACTTCCAGCAAAGCAAACAGGAACAGGAAGAACAACAGCGCCAGCATGCCGAACTCGACAGCGAAGACGCCGTCCTGGCGCTGCCGCCGGGGGCGCAGATTAATTAACATAGCGCAATGTCGCATTGGCACGCAGCGGGATCGGCGCCAGCTGCGGCAGCCACTTGCGCGTCAGCTCGGGCAGGATATCGACGGGCATGTCCACGGACACCTTGATGCGTACCTGCAGCGGCGCCGTCGGGTAGTTGCCGCAGCTATAAAAGTCATCGTTATAGATGCAATCCACGTTGACTTTGCCGCTGCTCATGCTGGGCCAGGATTCCAGCATCGCCTGTCGCACCATCTGCCGGGCAAACACGGCGCCCTGCTCCGCCGCATCGGCATTGGCCATCTGCGGCAACGGCATGGTCGCCAGGTAGCGCGCCGCATCGTGCGCACTTTTTTGCAGGGCCGTGTACGCCAGCAGCGCGCGGCCGAACAGCAATACGAAGGGCAACAGGCCCATGAAAAACAGCATGATCAGCGCCAGCTCGATGGCGGCGACACCCTGCTGACGGCGTGGCGGCCTCATTGCAGCAGCTCCGCCGGACCCACCAGCGTACCCTCGGCCACCAGGCCGTCAAATTCGGCGCTCAGCACGCCATTGCTGGCCGGCGCCGTCATGAAGAAGCGGCCGATGCCGCGCACCTGCGCCAGCACGTCGCTGCCGGCCGGCAGCGGACAGGCCAGCAGGGGAATATGCAGCAGGCGCCGCTGCGCCACGCCCGTGTTGCCGGTCGGCGCCGTCTGGTACGCGAGCGTCTGATATGGCGGCGTGGCCGGATAGCCGGACTTGGCGGCCGGCGCGGCAGGGCTGGCCGGATACAGCTTGGGCCAGTCGCTGGCGGCAAACGGCAAGTAGCCGTCGGCCGGCTTCACACTGCTGTACCTGGCCGCCTTGGCGAACGACCACAGCGGTCCATAACTGCCGACCGCGGGCGGCGTCGCATTCGACTCCGGATCGGCCACGGACAGCAGCGGATTGCCGGTGCTCAGGGCGCTCGGCGCGTCGGGCGTGTTCGTCATCCACCAGTTCGTGGCCGTATTCGGATAGGGGCGGATATTCGTGTCGGGCGGCGCCGTGATCGTATGGCAGCCGCTGCCCGCATGCTGGTTGAAGCGGGCGTTGAAGGCCGGCCACAAGGTGGCGGGAAACGGCCGGTGCACGTGCACCTGGGCGCTGCCGATGCGCGGGTACAGCACCGTGCCACTGCATACAAACGGCAATACGCTGGACTCGCCGACCTGCTGCGACGGTCCCACCACACCCGGCTGGCCCAGTGGATTGAGGACGAAATGTTCGGCCGCCGGGCCATGCGGATTGAGTTTCAACAGGTTGTACGCCACGCCGCGGCGAAAGCCGTATTCCAGCAGCTCGACGGCCGGCAGCAGCGCCGCATTCGTGCGCGGGCTGGCCGCGCTGGCCGACAGCGCGCAGACGGCCAGCGGCGTCAGGTGCAAGCTGGTACGCCCCGCCACGGCGCGCGCCCCCGTGTCCAGAGTGCGCAGCGCCGGCGACCAGGCGCCCAGGAACGCCGTCGCCACCCGCCCCAGCGACGGTGTATTGGCCTGCGTATCGACGCGCACGAACAGCGCCGTGGCGGCATCGGGCACGGTGCCCGCCGCATGCCACCCGCTGGCGGGGGCATCGGGTGCGCTGGCGAAACGGATGCTGGCGTCCGACAGGGTGGCGCCCTGCATGCGGCGGCGCCACGCGCTCTTGTCGGCCGCGCTGCTCTTGGCCTTCGTCACGGCCGCAAGCAAGCCTTCGGGCGTGCCCACCAGTTCCGCGGCCGCCGCCAGCGCCGCGTTGTCGGCCAGGTTCTGCAATTCCGTCTTGCGGCCGATGACTTGCCCCACGTCGAGCGCCAGGCCGATAAAGCCCAGCACCAGAATAAGCAGGATGGAAAAGGCGATCAGCATCGCCCCGCGCTGGCCCTGGCGTCTATTTGCCATTGCCGCCTCCCAGCAGGAATTGCACCGGCTGCGGCGCCTGGCCGTTCGGTTCGACGAACGAGGCGCGGTAGCGCTGCATGACGGCATGCGCGCTGGGGCCGTCCAGCCCGTCGGCAGGCTGGCGATTGCCCGTGCTGGCCGGATAACGCACCTGCTGCGCCATGGCCAGGCGCACGGCGTCGCCGAAGCGCGGGTCCAGCTGCGGCGTGCTGCTGTGCGCGCAGGCGGCCAGCTGCAAGGCCAGGGCCAGGGCGGCCAGGCGCCGCAGCGACGTCAAGAGCGAGTTCGGCATGGCGTATCTCCCCGTCTCATTTCAACTCGAAACCGTTGGCCGCGCGCGGTGGCGGCACGGACGGCGGCGCCAGCGGCAAGGTGGCTTCCATCTTGCCGCGCAACATCAAGTCCGTGCGCGAGGGCGGCGCCAGCTGCGCCGTCGGCAGCACGGCGTCGGCCGGCAACGGTTTGACCAGGTGCGCGGTAATGACGAACAGCAATTCCGTGCGGTCATGCTGGAAGTCCGTGCTGCGAAACAGCGCGCCGAGAATCGGCAGCTCGCTGAGCCACGGCACGCCCGTGATGTTGCTCACCTGGTTGTTCTTGATCAAGCCGCCGATGGCGTAACTCTGGCCGTCGTACAGCTGCACCGTGGTCGAGGCACGCCGCGTGGTGATGACGGGCAGAATCGAGCGTCCGCTGACGCCGGCGGCGGAAATGCCCACTCCCTCGCGCGACAGTTCCGACACTTCCGGCGCCACCTTCAGATTGATGCGCCCGCCCGACAGCACGGTGGGCGTAAAACGCAGGCCGACGCCATACTCGCGCTCTTCCAGGGTGATCTTGTTGTTGTCCTGGCCGACGGGAATGAAAATCTTGCCGCCCGCCAGAAAACTGCCCTCCTGCCCGCTGATCGCCATCACCGTCGGCTCGGCCAGGATGCGCACCAGGCCATCCTGTTTCTGCGCCTCGATGGTCAGTTGCTGGCCATTCGACTTGCGCACGTCGAGCAAGCCATTGGCCGTGCCGCTCAAGAAATTCGACAGCAAGGTGGTGGCCCAGCTGCCGGACGCGAAGCGCAGGGTCGCGCCCACTTCCAGCCGTTCCAGCAGCGACTTCGACACTTCGGCGATCTGCACGGCCAGCATCACCTGCTGCGGCGCGCTGACGTCGAGCATATTGATGATGCGGCTGTTCGCCCCGCCAGCGCCGCCAGCGGGCGCCGTGGCCGCCACCGGCATGGCGGCGCCATCGGCAGGCTTGGGCAGCGCCAGCGGTGCGGTTGCGCGACGCACATAGGCATGCGCCAGCTCGGTGGCGCGCAGCACGGCGCCCGCGTCCTGCACCGTGCCCGACAGCACCAGGGTGTCGGCCACGGCCGTTACGCGAATGGCTTTTTCTTCCGGCATCAGGGCCGCCAGGGTCGTTTGCAGGCCGGACGGATCCATGCTGACGCTGACGTTCACCACGCTGCACACGCCGCTCCTGCCCTGGATGATCATGTTCGTGCTGCCCACGTCGACGCCGACCACATATAAAGTGTCGGGCGCGACCAGCATGGCTTGCAGCATGGCCGGATTGCCGACGCTGCGGGCCAGCACGGCCTCGGGCAGGCGCAGCATGCTCGACTTGCCCACCTGCAGCTGCAAGTTGCCGGGCGTCGCCGCTTCGCCGCCGCAGCGGGGACCAGGATCGGCTGCCGCGCCGGCAAGCGGCAACAGCAGGCAGCACAGTGTCAGCAGGGCGCGGTTCATGAGCGTGTCCATGGTTGGCTAAAAACATTCGCGCGACTGGCGCGTCCCGTCGATGACGCCGCTGCACTGGCGCTGAGGCTCCGGCGGCGCCTTCGCCACGCGCACGGGACGCGGCGCTGCGGCGGCCACGGGCACGTCGGTGGCAGGCGCGAGAGCAGGCTCGGCGTCGTGCGGCCCGCCCAGCAAGGTCAGCTTGGTGGCGCCCGCCGTCACGCCCGGCTGCGGATCGACCTGGTTGCGCAGCACCAGCGACAGGCTGCCCACGCTGCGCGCCAGGTCCAGGTTTTCCGCCTGTTCCGGCGTCACTTCCAGGGTCACGGCATTGACCACGCGCGGCTTGGTCTCATCGCGCCCCACTTCCTGCGCCACGGCCAGCACGAGGATGCGTTCGAGCACGATCTTGGAAATGTTGCGGCTTTGCGGAAACGCGCGGTCGCCGGCATCCTGCTGGGTACTGACGATGATGTCGACATAGTTGCCCGGCAAGGCGAAGCCGGCCACGCCGATCACATCGTTGACGCGCACGGTGATGGCGCGCCGCCCTTCCGTGATCAGGGCCGACAGGCCGCCCAGGGTGCCGACGGGGGCCAGCTTGGCCTCGCTCAGCGGTTCGCCGCGCAGCACGCTGGTTTTCAGCACCCGTCCCGCCAGTTTTGCCGGGTCTTGCAGCGCGCCTTGCGGCAAGCTTTCCGCCGGCCACTCGGCCAGGCGCAGCATCTCGGGTGTCAGGCGCTGGCCCAGGTTGACATCGGTGGAAGCGACGACGATCTTGCCCTTGCCGGCCGGCGTCTGGCGCAGCAGCCAGTGCGAGGCCAGCAGCACGGCCAGCAGACCCAGCACCACGGCCAGGGCCATCATCAGGAGGGCGCGCCGGTTTTTCATGCGATACGCTCGCACAGGCTGGCGGTCGGCATGTCGCAGCTGGCAAACAGGCTGCTCCATGCCTGCTCCAGGGCGGCTACCGTCAGGCGCGCGTCGCAGCCGGCAAAGCCGGCGAAGTCGCCCATGCGCGCCAGCAATTCCTGCGGATAGCTGGCCAGCAAGGGCCGGCCCTGCGCGCCATGCAGCTGCAGCAAATGGTTCACGGCCAGCTCGTCGATGGCCATGCCGGCCAGCCGGCATTGCTGGAGGAACAGGGCGCGATAGGCGTTCTCGGCCAGCGGCCCCACCTGCACCTTGTAGCCGATGCGACGCAGCAAGGCGGCGTCAAACAGCTCGACCGGCGGCACGTTCGTGGCCAGCACGAGGGCATTGTCGAACGGCACGCTGATCTGCACGCCGCCGGGCAAGGCCAGCTGGTCACTGCCGCGCGCCAGCGGCTGCATCAGCCGCGTCAGCAGTTCTTGCGCGCCCAGGCGCTGGCGGCCCAGGTCGTCGATGATCAGCATGCCGTTGTTCGCCCGCACGTGGGGCGGCGCCTGGTAGCAGCCGCCGCTGGCGTCGTGGCGCAGCTCCAGCATGCCGGCGTCGAGCTCGGCGCCCACGTGGATCACGGGGCGCTGGCACAGCACCCAGCGGATATCCGTGCTGCGCCGTTCCAGCGCCTGGCGCGCGTGACTGACGTGCTGCGGCGCGGGCGGCAGGTGCTGGGCCGGATCGTACAACTGGATGATGTCGTGGCCAACGACGATGGCGTGCGGCACGGCGACGAGACCGTGCAACAATTGGCCCAGCTGCAGCGCCAGGGTCGACTTGCCGCTGCCGGGCGGACCGTACAGCAGCAGCGAGCGTCCCGAATGCAGGGCCGCGCCGACCACGTCGAGCATGCCCGGCCCCGCATGGGCGCCACCGAGCACAGCTGCCAGGTCATCGCTGCCGACACGCTGTTCCTGCGCCAGCCACGACTGGCGCGCCACCATCGCGCGGTACGCTTCCAGGGTGACGGGAGCGGCGCCGATATACGCGCAGCGTTCGAGGAAGGCGCCGGCGCGCTGCTTGCCGGCGCTCGTCAGCTGGTACTGCACGTCGATATCGGATTCGCCGCGCCAAGCCACTTCGGCCATCTGCTCCGTCACCATGAAATCGAGCACTTCGCGCAAGACATTGATCGACAGGCGCAGGCGCGTCGTCAGCGCGGACAGGTGCGTCTTGCCGCCGACAAACATCAGCTTGGCGATCAGTTCGACGACCAGCGGCCGCTCCAGTCCCGTTTCGCGCAAGCTCTTCGGCTGCGGCGGCAAGGGCGGCATCAGGTTCGCATCGGCAGGACGCGGCGTGCTGTCGGTGCTCATGGAATAGTCGACCTCGGTCATGCTGCGTCTCCTAGCCGGTTAAGACTGCATTGAACAGAATTCATTCTAGCGAGCGGGCACTGGCGCCCATTGATTCAGAGCAATGAATGCCGATCAGAAATAATGCCGCCCTTGCACCACCAGGCAGCCCAGGGCAATGGCCAGTCCGTACGGCATATTGCCCACGCTGGCGCCGCTGCCCAATGCGGTTGGCGCCAGCGGAATGCCGGCCATGCGCGCGATCATCGGCCACAGCAGCTGGCGCAGATTGCCCAGGCAAACGCGCCACTTGCCCTGGTACGTGATCATCAGCACGGCCATCACGCCGCCCAGGACAAACGTGGCAAAACAGATCTGCAGCACGGGCCAGGGACCGGCAAAGGCGCCCACCATGGCGATCAGCTTGACGTCGCCGGCGGCCATGCCGCGCAGCACATATAAAGGCAGGAACAGGAAGAAGCCCGTCGCCATGCCGCCCAGCACCAGTTGCGGCACGCGGTGCGGCCACAACCACAAATGCAGCGCCAGCGCGGCAAGCATGCCGGCCAGCACCAGCCAATTCGGAATCTTGCGTTGGATCAAATCACTGACGGCGGCCCCCGTCACGAAGCACAGCAACAGCAGGTCGCACAAGGCAGTTGCAGGCATGGCACACCTCCCGAAAAAACCCGCCACTGGCCGGCCAGCGGCGGGCACCCGCTTAGGGCGTCAACACCAGGTTCGATGAAATGTCGGTGAGGACGGCCAGCAA
>NZ_LNCE01000107.1:0-2453 GCF_001445815.1 Janthinobacterium sp. Ant5-2-1
CGCCCTGAAACGCAAAACCCCGCCATGAAGCGGGGTTTTGCGTTTCAGGGGAAAGATGCTTAGCGGGCAAACACGGTGTTGATCAGGAAACCGATCGCCACGCCCGTGCACAGGCCGCCGGCGATTTCCACCAGGGTATGGCCCATGCGCTCGCGCAAGGTCTTGTGCGCGGCGCTGGCCGCTTCCCCCGCCAGGCGGTTGATGGCGGCCGCCTGCTTGCCCACGTGCTGGCGCAGGCTGTTGGCGTCGATGATGACGATGAAGGCCAACGTCACGGCCACGCCGAAGGCGGGATGGCCGATGCCTTCGCGCAAGGCGATCAGGGTTGCCATGCTGGACACGACGGCACTATGGTTGCTGGGAAAGCCGCCATTGCCGACCAGGCCGAACGCCCATTGCCGCGTGCGGGCACTGTTGATCAGGAATTTGATCGGTCCGACCAGGATCCAGGCGATCAGGGGCGTGACGAGGTAAGCGATATCCACGGGGTATTCCTTCTTATATATATGTAGAGAGTGTGTCTGGGGCTGCGGCAGCCAGACAGGCGCGCCGCAATTATCGCAGATCATCTGCGCCAGCAGAACTGTCCTTCGCCAGGCCATAAAAACGCCGCCGCTGGCGGCGATCATATAAAATCATGGCATATACAACAATTGACGTATATCAACACTGAGTGCGGCGCGCACAGCGGCGCGGATAATCAAACGTCTTCATACTTGCAACGGGGTCCTCATGCGGCATTTCAGAATTTCCTTTTTAGTCACTTTTATCCTGATGGCGGTGTCGGGCTGGTGGGGTTACAGCCATGGCGGCATGGCCGGCATGATCCAGGCACTGTGGATCACGGGCGTGCTGGGCATCATGGAAGTGTCGCTGTCGTTCGACAATGCCGTGGTCAACGCCTCGGTCTTGCGCCACTGGAATGAGTTCTGGCAAAAACTGTTTTTGACGGTCGGTATCCTCGTGGCCGTCTTCGGCATGCGGCTGCTGTTCCCGCTCGTCATCGTATCGGTGGCCACGGGCCTGGGCCTGGTCGACGTGTGGACCATGGCCACCACGACGCCCGATGTGTATGCCAAGCACCTGACGGACAACCATGCGCAAGTGGCGGCCTTCGGCGGCGCCTTTTTGCTGCTGGTGTTCCTGAACTTCCTGTTCGACGACGAAAAGGAATTGCACTGGCTGGGCTGGGCCGAGGAAAAAGTCAACGCGCTGGGCACCGAAAGCCTGGCCGTGCTGATCACCATGGGCGCCGTGGCCGCTTGCGTGGCGATGGGTCCCGTGGAAGAGAAGTACAGCGTGCTGGCGTCGGGCATCGTCGGCATCGCCGTCTACATCGGCGTGAACTGGATAAGCGGCTTGCTGGAAGAAGGCGAGCCGGACTTGCAGGATGATGCGGAAGAAGGCGCCGCGCCAGCCAGAAACGGCAATGGCGACTTGGTAAAAACGGTGGCGCGCGGCAGCATCGGCGGCTTCCTGTACCTGGAAGTGCTGGACGCTTCGTTCAGCTTTGACGGCGTGATCGGCGCGTTCGCCATCACCAACGACGTCGTCATCATCATGCTGGGCCTGGCCATCGGCGCCATGTTCGTGCGCTCGATGACGGTCTTCCTCGTGCACAAGGGTACCCTGGACGAATTCGTCTACCTCGAGCACGGCGCCCATTATGCGATCGGCATCCTCGCATTGATCATGCTGGCGTCCGTCAAGTACCATATTCCGGAGTGGTTCACGGGCCTGTCGGGCGTGGCCTTCATCCTGGTCTCGCTGTGGTCATCGCTGCGTTATCGCAAACGGCACGCGGCAGAAGCTTGAAATCGGGGGTTACGCCCCCAATTGAGAGAGTAATGGCACGAGCGCCTGGCGCTCATCCCATGAAGGCATGTTTGAGTTTAATTACTAAAAGGAGCACCACATGGCAATCAGTTTGCAAAAAGGCGGCAACGTCAACCTGAGCAAGGAAGCACCGAACCTGAAGAAGATCATCGTCGGCCTCGGCTGGGATCCTCGTTCGACGGACGGCGCCACCTTCGACCTTGACGGTAGTGCTTTCCTCCTGAAAAGCGACGGCAAAGTCCGTGGCGACTCTGACTTCATCTTCTACAACAACCTGAAGTCGACCGACGGTTCCGTCGTCCACACGGGCGACAACACCACGGGCGAAGGCGAAGGCGACGATGAGCGCATCGAAATCGACCTGACCCGCGTACCAGCCGACATCGACCGCGTCAGCATCACCGTCACCATTCACGACGCCGACGCGCGCCGCCAGAACTTCGGCATGGTATCGAAAGCCTTCATCCGCTGCCTGAACGCGGAAGGCGAAAAAGAAATCGCCCGCTACGACCTGTCCGAAGACAGCTCGACGGAAACGGCGATGATCTTTGGCGAAATCTACCGCTACAACGGCGAATGGAAGTTCAAGGCCATCGGCCAGGGCTTCAACGGCGGCC
>NZ_LNCE01000108.1:0-8549 GCF_001445815.1 Janthinobacterium sp. Ant5-2-1
AATTTACCCTTTCACGATGATAAAATGTTAGTGGGGCCAGAAACTTTATTATTGATAGATGATGATCCTCATATTTTAATGGCATTACAGCGTTTGTTTCGTCAAGATGGTTATCGTATTTTAACTGCACAGTCTGCTGCTGCTGGGTTTGAACTACTTGCTCTTAATGAAGTTCAAGTAGTTATGTGTGATCAGCGTATGCCAGTTATGAGCGGAGCAGTTTTTTTTGATAAAATAAAAGAGTTATATCCCCATATTATACGTATTATTCTATCAGGGTATACTGATTTAGATTCCGTGATTGATTCAATTAATCACGGTGATATTTATCGTTTTTATACAAAACCGTGGGATAATGTTGTTTTACGTGATAATTTGCGACAAGCGTTTCATCACTACTGGCAGTTGCATGAATCTGCGCGGTAGTTAAATTATTAATATTTAATGAAATAGGTTTAAATTATTGCGCGATCTTCCCTATACTGGTTTCCCTAAAGCCTGGATGCGAGGAGATTGATATCAATGCTGTAACCCGGGGCACGGGCTTGGACCTTTCCTGTCGCGCAATATCTACATTGTTGCGCTTCTTTCTCTTAGCCTTCCTTGGGCGGCGTAGAAACGCGAATTGTAAGCCTCCCGCCATTTCTTCCTTCGAAGTCGAGCAGGTGGGCAATTAGGCGGGGCGTCAGCACATGGTTGGCGGCCAGCAACATTAGGCCATCGCGGCTGATCAGATCCCGCGACAGCACCATACCCGGCTCCAGCTGTCTCGACAGCACGGTCAGGTCGCGGGCCGGTGAGTCCGTTTCGTCTATGATGGGCCGTAAAGTGGCCGCCACCGCAGGGTTGTAGCCGTTGCCGACGCTGTTGTACATTGGGGGAGAGACCTCGTCGGCGTGTAAACGTCGCTCTCCCATGGCGCCGATCTGCAGCCCGTTATAGTCCGATGCCAGCGATAGGATGCGCATGCTTATCTTCGCTTCCAGGCAGGCGTTGAGCGCCTGCAACTCCATGTTCTGGCCGGCCGTGAGCGTTTCCATGCGCAGCTTTTCCTGTTCCTGTGCGCGCCGTTCCAGCGCGTGGCGTACCACCAGCACGATATCGTTCTCGTTCCAGGGTTTGGTCAAGTAGCGGTAGATCTCGCCGTGGTTGACGGCGTCGAGGATTGACTGGATGTCGGCATAGCCGGTCAGTAGCAAACGCATTATGCCTGGCCAGCGTTGGCGCACCTGGGCCAGAAATTGCGCGCCATTTATGTGAACCATGTGCATGTCGGAGATGACCAAGTCCACCGTCTCGCTCTCGAGCAGGGCCAAGCCGGCCGCGCCGCCGTCGGCCGTCAGCACGCGGTAGCCGTGCGGGCGGAACAGGCGCCGCAGCGACGACAGGATATTCGGCTCGTCGTCGACGCACAGGATGGTCGGCGGCGTGGCCGCAGTGCTGGTGCTCATGCTGCCCTGTTGATTGATGGTCATGGTGCGACGGCCTGCGCCTGGCGCACGGGCAAAGTGATACGGAAGGTGGTGCCGCGGTCGATGATGCTGCGCACGTCGATGCGGCCATGATGCTTTTGCACCGTGCTGTAGGCCAGCGAGAGCCCCAGTCCCGTGCCCTTGCCGACGGCCTTGGTGGTGAAGAAGGGGTCGAAGATGCGCGACAGGTGTCCGGGCGCGATGCCGCTGCCAGTGTCCTCGACCTCGATCCACACTTCCCCCGCATTGTCGCTGCCCGTGCGCAACGTGATGCGTCCGCGCACCTCGCCCATGGCATGGGCGGCGTTGACGACTAGGTTCATGATCACCTGGTTCAGCTCGGAAGGCTGGCATTCAATATCGGGAATGTCGACGTACTCGCGTACCACGTCGGCCTTGTACTTGACCTCGTTATTCACGATATTGAGCGTGGTATCGATGCCTTGACGCAGGTCGGCCCAAACCCATTCCTGTTGCGCATTCGTATGCGAAAAATCCTTCAGGTCCTGTACGATGCGGCGCACGCGCGAAATGCCTTCCTTCGACTCGCCCATCAACATCGGAATGTCGGTGCGTAGGAAGTCCAGGTCGATCTGTTCGCGCAGCGCGCGCAGGCCGGCCACCACCACTGGGTCGGCGATGGCCAGCTCGGCTTCCTCATAGGCATTGAGCATGCTAAAAAGGTCATCCAGATACCCTTCCAGCGTGCCGACATTGGAAAACACATAGCCGATGGGATTGTTGATCTCGTGCGCCACGCCGGCGGCCAGCTGGCCGATCGAGGCCAGCTTTTCCGACTGCAGCAGTTTTTGCTGGGCAAGCGACAGCTTGCTATTCACTTCTGTCAAGGCTATGTTGCGTTCTCGCAATTCTGCATCGGCAATTTCGCGCTGGTGGATATCTTCTGTCAGGCGCTCGTTCATTTCAGCCAGCTGAGCCGTGCGTGTGGCAACCAAGTGTTCCAGGTTGGTGTACGCCTTGCGCAATGCACTCTCCGCATCGTGCTGTTCTGTTACATCGCGCAAGGTTTCGATGGCGCCCACTAGGCGGCCCTGGCGATCACGCAGGGGCGCCGCCGTGAAGTGCAACCAGCGGCCATTGAGACCGATATTGGCGAAGAAATCCTTGGCCTCATAGGCTTCGGAGATCACGGCGGACGGCCTTAGTTTGCCTTGATAAAGCTCGGTTTCGCCCAGCGCCATGTCGTCAGCCACCAGCAGGTCGGCCAGGCAAGCGCGCGGCTGCGGATAAAACGCCTTCCAGTGGTCGCGTGTGCCGACCATCTCGGTGGCTGTAAAGCCCAGCAACTGTTCGCAGGCGCTGTTCCAGTGTGTCACCACTTGGTCCGTGTCGATGGCGAAAGTAGCCACGGGAAGGCCATCGAAAAACGCCGATAGGGCAATGGTATCGTCTTGGCAGCGTTCCGACGTGGCGGGCAATGTCTGCCCGACGTCTGTTTCCATGGTCTTTTTTCTGTTCATGCCAGCATGATCCGCAACATTTCATCGAAGGTGTGTTCAGTTTGCTGCAGCGGCGTAAGCCAGCCAAGTTCGTCTAGGGCGAAGCTTCGCCAGCCCGTGGGCGACAGGCGCGGCACCATCGTATCGTCGACGCTGGTTAGGTCGCGCGCAAGGGTGACGGCATTGGCCATATGCACAGCTAGCGGCAGGCCGCCCGCCTCCAGGCGGTCGATAGCGTGGTGGTCGGCCACCGCCTGCTGTACCGCCCCGGGAAACTTCCAGTAGGCGGCCATGGCGCTGCCAGCCTGTACGTGATAGATGCAGATGACGACCAGTTCCGCGTCGGCCATCTGGCAGTCATGCGCCTCGCGGTAGCTGCCAACGAGAGCGTGCTCGGCCGGGCCGTGCGTCACCAGCACCAGGGTGTCCAGATCATGAAACAGGCCGGTCGTGAATGCCGTCTGGAGATTTACGGGCAGGTGCGGCGCCAGTAGGCCCGCGGCGATAGCCGTGGCCAGCGAGTGGCGCCAGAACGCCCGGAAATCGAAGCGGCCGCTCACCGACGCGAAACTGCCCGTCAGCGCGCGGGCCGTGACAACCATGCAAATGCTATGAAAGCCCAGGACGAAAACGGCCTGCGAAATGTTAGAGGCCTTCGATTGCACGCCGTAAAAAGAGGAATTGGCGATACGCAGGGTCTTCGTCGCCAAGGCGTGGTCCAGCTCGATCTTTTGTGCCAGCACGTGTAAGTCTAAGTCTTCCTGGTTGAGGCTGGACAACGGTTCCACTACCACGGCCTGCCGCACTGGTTGCTCATAGGTCCGCTGTCTCATGCGCCACATACTTACCGCCGACAGCACGATGCGTATCGTCGGCGGATACAACAGCTTGGCCTTGGGCAGTAAATCGGCGCCCAAAATCCCGGGCATGCGCTGGTCAAACACGATTACGTTCACCGCATGGCTAACCACTACCTCCAGCTCTTCCTGGCCGCTGCCGGTCGTAAGCATATAATAGTCATGGCGCCGTCGCAGGACCTTGCGCGAAGTGAGAATATTCTGCTTATCATCGACTAGTGACAATGTACGAAGTCGCACTGCGGTTGATTTGAAAATGTCGTTGGGCGGTTGAAGGGCATATATCCATTCTGATACCGCCAAGTTACATTGATGCGAAACGGTCGTCATAGCGTGGCAATTTGGGATAGTACGGAAAAAGCTGCGCCTGCCTGCTTTGCTTCAAGTAAAAAGGTCAACTCGGTGTAGGTGCAAATGATGTTAATCAAATTGATGCGTTCCCATGCCAGGCGTTTGAGGATAGCGTGATAAATACCAGGCGTGTAGCAGGTTTCCGGTGACAAGTGTAAGGTTACAGCGGTAACTCGTTCAAGTCGTGCCCTTTCACGTTCGTCGCTAAAGACTTCTTGCACTAAGTTCCCAAGCGTACGACTACAAATGACCATTACTTCATTGACGCCACGCATAACTGTGATAAAGATGTCTCGTTGCGGCTCTGCGAGAGCTAGCAACTGCCGCTGATACACATAACTCTGATCAGAATAATGATAAGTAAAAATCATTAGTTCGCTACGTATACTAAGCTCACCCGCGTAGGAGGGCGAAAGCAACAACTTGTCTTTAGTCTGTTGAGATAATCTATCGGCCAACCGGCGTAACGCCATTACTACCGCCGCTTGTCCCACCGGCTTCCATAAATCTTTTTCTAATTGTGGCTGTAGTTGTCTCGCTAATTTAGATAAATTAAGCAATCCACGTCCCAACCCCTCACTAAGAAACGCAGATTCCATCACAATCCGTTCTACTTTAGCTGATATTGAACGCATAGTTCTAGCAGCCGGATAATTAGTGCATGCACCACCGGCATCCTTTCATCAAAAGCACTGCGACCGGGTAAATGGGTCCTTAGAAAGCGCGATTAGAAAATAATACTTGACCGCTCCCGCGCTAGGGAAGCTAGAACCACGAATGTCTAAAAGTTTTAAATAATTTCATATATATTAGAGCAGGGATTGTCTTTGCAATATTTATATCTTTATTAATGAAAATACCAACTTTACAGAAACCAGAAATCAATGGAAACATAATTCTAAGTCAACTGATCGATACCAAACTTTTCCAATAATATAAAATATACTAATTTATATGATATCGATCAAGGAAGCGCCAATTTTAAAAATTATTAATATTACAATATCTCAAGGGCAACATATGCAGTGTTAGAGTCAATACTTGAATGAGCAAATCCAGTGCTAAATAAAAGGCTAGCATGAGCATTTGAACCTGTGCTTGTCGCAGACCAGGAATAAAACTCATCTCCAGCCCAACCAGAAGGAACGCCATTCAGCCCAGTTTGAGTACTTTGACCATTACTAGCATCCCAAATTGCCAACAAGTCATCAAATTCTGCATTAACGACGGCATTATCCACCGCCGTCCCTGCTCGGTTTGCACCAAGCGGTCCACCAACAGTGGGTAAGGCTACACGCACACCTATTCCAGTATCTGTGTAAAGAGTTGCATAACGATAAACATCATTGGTATCGACATTAGTACCGTTAGGATTAAGGGTCGTAAAATCACTACCATATTTAAAAATACTGTCAATATAATTGTGATCTACAAGATCATTTTCTCCACTAGCTCCATCCCCAGATATGTCCCAATAATAAAATGCATGATCGCCATCTGCTCGTAAGGGAGCAATTAAATTTCCGGCTGAAAGTGTATGTGCTTCATCAAAAAAAACACTAATTGAAGGCTGAAATCTAGTGTAACCGTCTAATGTAATATTTACTGCCTGTTCGGAATGATTTCCTATATTATCACTAGCTTGTATAGTAACATTGTATGTATGATCTGTTCCATAATCATTTGGATTTATGTATGTTTCAGTAGTGCGGAAATGCATCTCGCCGGTTGCAGCGTTAATTGTAAATAAAGAGTTATCTACACCATCGCCAGCTAGGCTAAACGTTATCGGGCGTGGGGCATTAACATTAGCATCATAAACGACAACCGTTGGATCGACCCCATGTCCGGTATCGTGCACGCTGACATCATTACTACTAGAAAATACAGGCGTATTCAAATCAACTTGATATATTACTTCTAAAGCAGCATAAGCTATATTTGTATCATTACTTGAATGTGCAAATCCAGTACCAAAAAGTATACTCGCATGATTTTCTGTGCTGGTTTGGGTACTAGACCAGGAATAAAATTCATCGCTAGCCCATCCATTCGGAATACCATATAACCCTGTATCTGTACCTGATCCATTACTTGAGTCCCAGACCGCCAATAAATCATTAAATACATGATTGATAGCATTGCCTTCTACTTCTGTCCCTGCTCTATTAGCCCCAAGTTCGCCTCCTATCGTGGGCAAGGTAACGTGTACTGCAACTCCATCACCAGTATATAAAGTTGCATAACGATAATTAGTACTGGTATCGGCATTAGGTCCATTTGGGTTAAGTGTAGAAAAATCACTCCCATATTTGAAAATATTATCAAGATAATCGTGGCTTACGAGATCTTCAGATCCGCTTTCTCCATCACCCGAGACGTCCCAATAATAGTAAACGTGACCGCCATTGGACTCTACGGGAGCAATTAAATTACCGGCTGACATTGTATGCGCGGCATCAAAATATACGCCCATAGCGGGCTGAAGTCTAGAATATCCATCCAAAG
Organism: Janthinobacterium sp. Ant5-2-1; assembly: GCF_001445815.1. Taxonomy (NCBI): domain Bacteria; kingdom Pseudomonadati; phylum Pseudomonadota; class Betaproteobacteria; order Burkholderiales; family Oxalobacteraceae; genus Janthinobacterium; species Janthinobacterium sp. Ant5-2-1. The sequence goes on from NZ_LNCE01000108.1 coordinate 6,649, forward strand.
TAACAGTAATCGCACGCTCTGTATGATTGCCAGCCTCATCAGTAGCTTGTAGGGTTATATTGTACCGATGATCCGCATTTGAATCATTGGGGCTAATATAAGACTCGGTATTACGGAAATGCAATTCTCCTGTGACACTATTTATTGAAAATAAAGAATTATCGACTCCATTTCCACTTAAGCTAAAAACAACTGGTGTAGCATCATTAACACTAGCCGTATAAATAATATCTGCACTTGTGATCCCTAATCCCGTGTCGTGTACAATAGCAGAATTGCTATTAATAAATATAGGTGACAATGTATCAACTAAATAACTACTATTATCAGGTACTGCTGCATGTGCGAGTAAAGCAAGATTTCCTGCTACGTCACTAATGCCGCTACCATTATGCAGTCCATTAACAGAAATAGAAATACCATTTAAATCATTTTCGCCAGCCTGAATAGTATAATCAAAAGTTAAATGTGTGCTGTCACTAAGCGATGCATTGTAAGAAGCATTAACAGTATTTGGACCAACAATAATTGTTTCCAGAGGAGAGCCAGTTACCGAGACAGCTTCACTCATGGTTAATGTAATATGAACAATACCACCTACCGTTAAACAGGACGAAGTGGCTCCGTTGATTTCGGTTGATAGCACGGTAGGGGCGGAACTATCAACACGAAATGCTTCATTGTCTTGTAATGGATCTGAAACAAAATTACTATTATCTCCCCAAATATTTCGGAGAGAACCGCTTATTTGTGTTATTGAATTAGCGTCAATAGAAATCCCATTACTATCCATCAAACCAGGGGGTAACGTGTAAGAAAATATAATATCCGAGCTTCCTGAACCGCTAACATAATCTGCTTGAACAATAGTCCCCCCCACATTTAACAGCAGACCTGGCGTATTTTGCACAATACCAGCAGCATTAAGTGTCACCTTTATAAATATACTATCGCCAGCTATATATAAATTTTGTAATCCAGTTGGAATTCCGTCTATGGTAATACTGTTAATAAGTAACGGTGAATGATCTACAAGCGCCTGTAATTTTGCCTGGCTATCTACGCCGCTACCATTATCTGCGGTAGCGGCTATGGCTGATTGTATTGTCGCTAAATTGGTTAAATTAACCCCCGTTATCCCAAGGGCATTAAACTGTTCTACTGTCGGCGAAGTGTTGCCGGCGGCACCGGATATTATTGCATTTGCAGCGTCAGCAAGAACCTGGATCTGGCCGGTTGTATTTATTGCGAAAGGAGTTAGTGTATCAATAACTGAGTCAAGAAGATTTGCGCTAATACTGTTAATCCCGGTAACTCCAATTGCAGCATATTGCGTAGGTGTACTCGCAACATTATGATTGCTTACTCCATCGGCGCCAAATAATAAAGCATTATAGGCGTTAACAACGTATTGTATATTTGTCGGTGTATTGGTAGATTGACCGTCCACCGTATCACTATTTAATGCACTATTGATAGCATATAAATTGCTTTCTGTCACCCCTGTTACTCCAGCCAGGGCATAAATAACCTCTGTAAGACTATTAGCATTATTTTCTTGGGCCGCAACACTAATAGTATTGATGGCTGTAACGACATTTATCACAATGGCTTGTAATTCTCCCTGCGTATCGACTGCGCTACCATCATCAGGAGTATTGTGAATAGCAGTAAGGACGGCAGCCAAATTTGCCTCGGTTACGCCGGTGATACCAAGTGCATTTAATTGGGCAAGAGTTGGACCATTCCCATTAGCAGCGCCAGAAAGCGCAGCATTCGCAGCATCGGTAATCACTTGTAGCTGAGGCACATTAATAAGCCCGCCGATGGGAAGAGTATCAATAGCAGAGTTGACAAGAGTCAAGCTTGTAGCAGTAAGGCTATTAACACCAATAGCATTA